>CAZVAB010000039.1:0-10228 GCA_964625045.1 uncultured Oscillospiraceae bacterium
GGGGTTCCAAGTCCAAGCACTTCAAGATGGCCAAGCAGCAGGTCATGAAGTCCGGTAACTACGCTTTCGCTGGCCGTAAGCAGAAGAAGCGCACTTACCGTACCCTGTGGATCGCTCGTCTGAGCGCTGCTGTGGCACCCTACGGTCTGAACTACTCCAAGTTCATGAACGGCGTGAAGAAGGCTGGCATCGAGCTGAACCGCAAGAGCCTGTCCGAGATGGCTATCAACGACGCAGCTGCTTTCGCAGCGATCGTCGAGAAGGCTAAGGCTGCTCTTTGATCACATCCATAAAGACCCTGCTTTCGGCAGGGTCTTTTGTTTTTGGGAGGGCGTTATGGAACTGACACACAAAGCAGACCGGGCGGGGCGGCTGTCCTCGTTCCTCCGGGGGGAGATGCGAATGTCCCTGGGGCTGATGAACCGGCTGAAATGGGGGGATGCCATTCGGGTCAACGGCATACCGGCGCATACGGACTACCCGGTGTGCCCCGGAGATGTGATTACCGTTGCTCTGGAAGCGGAAACACCGGAGTATCCGGCGGAGCCGGGGCAGATCACGGTGCTGTATGAGGATGAATATATTCTGGCGGTGGAAAAACCGGCGGGAATGCTCATCCATCCGTCCCACAGCCGCAATTCCGGGACATTGGCCAATTTTGTGCAGTGGTACTATCAGGAAAAGGGGATCAAAAGCGCCTTTCATCCCCTGACCCGGCTGGACCGGGATACCTTCGGCGTGGTGCTGCTGGGGAAAAATGCCCACATCAGCCAGCTTTTGCAGGCTGGACACATCCGCAAGACCTATCACGCCCTGACCTTCGGCGGCCCGGAGGGAGATAGCGGCACCATCGACCTGCCCATTGCCCGCAAACCCCTGCCCAGTCTCCTCCGGGAGATCCGGCCGGACGGAAAACCCTCTGTGACGGAATACCGGGTGCTGGAACGAAACGGGGAGTTATGTAAACTTGAACTGCGGCCTATCACCGGGCGCACCCACCAGCTGCGCCTGCACTGCGCCGTCATGGGCTACCCCATATTGGGCGATCCCCAGTACGGTTCCCCGGCTTCCATGGAATATTCTCAGGGGCTGGGGCTGGAAACCCAGCTGCTGTGTGCCAAAAGCTTGGAGCTGGACCACCCCATCACGGGAGCGTGTCTGCGGATATGTTCCCGGATGGATGCGGCCCTGTGAAATATCACCCCTCTGCGGTCAAAAACCCAGAGGGGTCTTTTTGTGCATGGAATTGTAGACAATATAGTGCAAATGGTATCGATACAATAATATCTTTTGTTAAAAACGCCCAAAAACTATGGACAAATCCGCAAAAGGGCGTTATGATTAGAGTGCCCCGGTTTGGGGTGATCTTTCCAGAATAACACAGAGGTGAATGGTATGGCGTTTTCGTTTTTTGGTGGCATCCATCCAAAGGAAAACAAATATTATGCGGCCCAGCGGGCAATTCAGGTTTTCCCGGAACCGGACGTTCTGGTGATACCCCTGAGCCAGCATATCGGCGCACCCTGTAAGCCGTTGGTAAAAAAAGGGGACGATGTGACCGTCGGTCAGAAGATCGGTGACAATGAGGGCCTGTGCGTGCCGGTCCATGCTTCCGTGTCCGGCACGGTCAAGGCCGTGGAGATGCGACCCCATACTGCGGGCATGACCATGCTCAGCGTGGTCATCGAAAATGACCATGAGGACCGGCTCTCCCCGGATATCCAGCCCCGGACCCGGGAAGAGGTGGAAAAGCTAACCCCGGAGGAACTCATCGGCATCATCCGGGAAGCGGGCATCGTGGGCATGGGCGGCGCAACGTTCCCCACCCATGTGAAGCTCCAGTCCGGCATCGGCAAGGTGGATACCATTATCATCAATGTCTCCGAGTGCGAGCCTTATATCGTGGCGGACGACCGGCTGTGCCGGGAATACCCGGACGAAATGCTCTCGGGCATTCGGATCATTATGAAGATCCTGGGTCTTTCCAAAGCCGTCATTGCCATGGAGGATAACAAGCCGGAGGCGGCGGAAACGCTGCTGCGGCACATTGACCCACAGACGGGCATCCGGGTGAAAAAGCTGCCTACCAAGTACCCCCAGGGTGCGGAAAAGCAGCTGATTCAGGCCATCACCGGGCGGCAAGTGCCCTCCGGCGGACTTCCAGCGGCGGTGGGATGTGCGGTGTTCAACGGCGCTTCCTGCAAGGCCATCCATGATGCGGTCTATGAGCGCATCCCCCTGATCCGCCGCATCGTCACCGTGTCCGGTGACATTGCCATGGAGCCGAAAAACCTGCTGGTCCCCATCGGCACCAGCTTCAATGACCTGCTGGAAGCGGTGGGTCACAGCATCAATCCCTACAAAGTCCTCTCCGGCGGCCCAATGATGGGCGTTGCCCAGTTCGATTTGAGCGTTCCTGTTATCAAGGGCACCAACGCAGTGACCATGCTGGGGCCGGAAAACCGCTTTGCGGTGTCGGTTCCCCGCTGCATCCGCTGCGGAAAGTGCATCAATGCCTGCCCCATGCACCTGCAGCCGCTGTATATGTACCGGGCGGAGCGCAAGAGTGACCTGGAGGAGCTGAAGCATCAGAACATTCTGGACTGCATCGAGTGCGGCTGCTGCGCGTACATCTGCCCCGCAACCATCCCGCTGGTGCAATCCTTCCGTACCGGTAAACAAAAACTTCGGGACTCCATGCCCAGAAAGTGAGGGGTATTATGGCACAACAGATGAAATTCTTTTACGAGCTGACTGTTTCCAGCTCGCCCCACGCCCATACCAGTGTGACCACCCGGGTCATCATGCGGGATGTGCTCCTTGCGCTCCTGCCCGCCCTGGTGGGAAGCATCTGCTTCTTCGGTTTCCGGGTGCTGGTGCTGACCATGATGTCTGCGGCTGCCTGTGTCTTTTTCGAGTGGGGATACCGCAAAATGATGAAGAAGGACTCGACGGTTTACGATATGTCCGCCCTGGTGACCGGTGTGCTGCTGGCGTATGTCTGCCCGGTGACCATTCCGTACTGGATACTGCTGATCGGTGACTTTTTTGCCATCGTGGTCGTTAAGCAGCTTTTCGGCGGCATCGGCAAGAACTTCGTAAACCCCGCTCTGGCGGCACGGGCATTCCTCTTCAGCTGGCCCGTGGCCATGTCCACCTGGGTCAAGCCGGGCTTTGACAACGCAGTGGGTATTTTCTCCACGGCGGATGCCGTCACTGGCGCAACGCCTCTGGGTGCCATGCACCAGGGCAGCGTGCCGGCGGACAGCTTGATGGATCTGTTCCTTGGCAATGTGGGCGGCAGCCTGGGCGAAACGTCTGCGTTGCTGCTGCTGGTGGGTTTTGCGTACTTACTGATCCGAAAAGTGGTGTCTCCCCGCATCCCCCTGGCCTACATCGGCACGGTGGCGGTGCTGGCACTGCTGTTCCCCCGGGGGAACGACCGGGTGCTGTGGATGGGTTATCAGGTGCTCAGCGGCGGCTTGCTTTTGGGTGCGCTGTTCATGGCGACGGATTATGTGACCAGCCCCGTTTCCAAGGTGGGGCAGGTGATCTTCGGCATCGGCTGCGGTGTTATCACCATCGCCATCCGGTACTTCGGCGGCTATAACGAGGGCATCAGCTATGCGATCTTAGTGATGAACGCCTGCGTGGCCCTGCTGGATAAGATCGGAACGCCCCGGAAATTCGCTTATGTGAAGGAGGCGGCGAAAAAATGAAAACCTATGCCTTTGTGCTTCGGCTGGTGGTGACCCTGTTTGTGATCACGGCGGTGGTCGCCGGTGCCCTGGCGGGGATCAATGCCATCACCGAGGAAAAAATTTCCGCTGCCCAGGCGGCAAAAGTGCAAAAAGCCATTTCTGCCGTGCTTCCCGGGGAAAACGCCGAAGAAGTGACGTACGAACCTCAGGAGGGCTCCAATGTTGAAAAAATCTACCGTTCGGAAAGCGGCTACGCCGTCCAGGTCGCACCGTCCGGTTTTGGCGGCACCATCTCCATGATGGTGGGTGTTTCCCCAGAAGGGAAGGTGCTGGGCATCAGCATCATCAGCCACACAGAAACGGCGGGTCTCGGGGCGGTGGCAGCGGGAGAAAATGCTGCGGGCCGGGCGTTCCGGGCACAGTTTGAGGGTCTGTCCGGTACCGTCGCCGTCACGAAAGACGGCGGACAGGTGGATGCCCTGACCAGTGCCACCATCACTTCCCGGGCCGTTGCCGCAGGCGTGACGGCGGCGCTGGAAGCGGTCAAAAATCTGGGGTAAGGAGGTTTAGCTATGAAAATCAGAACAATGTTCAAAGAGGGCCTGCTGACCAAGAACCCGGTGCTGGTACAGCTTTTGGGTATGTGCTCCACCATGGCCATCACCACATCCCTGTTCAACGGACTGGGCATGGGCTTGAGCGTGACCATCATCCTGATCTGCTCCAATGTGATGATCTCTGCGCTGCGCAAGGTCATCCCCAATGAGATCCGCATTGCGGCGTATGTGGTGATCATCGCCGGATTTGTGACTATGATCGATCTGGTGATCCAGGCGTTTTTACCGGAACTGTCCGAAAGTCTCGGCGTGTTCATCCCGCTGATCGTTGTCAACTGTATCATTCTGGGCCGGGCGGAGGCATTCGCCTCCAAGAATACCGTGGGTGCCTCCTTCCTGGATGGATTGTTTCAGGGCATCGGTTACACCTGCGCCCTGGTCATCATGTGCGTGATCCGGGAGCTCATCGGCTCCGGCACCTTTGGCGGCGGCATCCTCAATGGCGGCGAGGGCATCCGCATCCTGCCGGAAGGGACACCTGCCATGCTGATGGTCATGCCCGTGGGCGGCTTTTTGACCCTGGGCTGTGTCATCGCCGGTGCCCAGTGGCTGGTCAAGCGCCTGGAAAAGAAGGAGGCGGCTAAGAAATGAGCAGTATTTTCGGTATCATTCTCTCGGCAATTCTGACGGAGAACTTCATTCTGGTAAAATTCTACGGTATCTGCCCTTTCATGGGCGTGTCCAAGAAAACGGATACGGCGCTGGGCATGGGTATGGCGGTCACCTTCGTGATGGCCGTCGCCTCCGCCGCCTGCTGGGCCGTGAATGAGCTGATTTTGATTCCTCTGGAACTGACCTATATGCAGACGGTGGCGTTCATTCTGGTCATTGCTTCCATCGTTCAGGTGGTGGAGATGTTCCTGAAAAAGAGCGTTCCGGCGCTGTATCAGGCCCTGGGTGTGTATCTGCCCCTGATCACCACCAACTGCGCTGTGCTGGGCGTGGCCCTGGTAAATGTGCAGAAAGGTTATGATTTCCTCATCAGCGTGCTCAATGGCGCAGCGGGCGGCCTGGGCTTTACACTGTCCATCGTGCTGTTCGCTTCTATTCGGGAGCGGATGGAGGAGGATGATGTGCCTCAGAGCTTCCGGAGGTTCCCCATTGCGCTGATCGCGGCGGGCCTGCTGGCCCTGTCGTTCATGGGCTTCTCCGGCCTGAAGATTTCCTAAGGAGGGCGTGAAATGGATATTTTGATTGCCATTGCCATTTTAGGCGGCTTGGGACTGATTTTTGGTCTGGTTCTGGCCATTGCAGCCCGGGTCTTTCATGTGGAGGAAGACCCCCGGCTGGCGCAGCTTCAGGAATGTCTGCCCGGTGCCAACTGCGGCGGCTGCGGCTATGCCGGCTGCAGCGGTTACGCACAGGCGGTGCTGGAGGGAAAAGCACCCATTGGAGCCTGCGCTTCCGGCGGCGATGACGCGGCCCTGGCCATGGCCCGGATCATGGGCATGAAAGCGGAAAAGGTGACCCGCAAAGTGGCGTTGGTGCGCTGCTCCGGCTACCACGGGGTGGACGAAAGCGGCAAGATCACCGGTGCTAAGCAAAAGGGTGAATACGAGGGCATCCACGATTGTCTGGCAGCAACAAAAGTCGCCGGACGGGGCCCGCTGATCTGCAAATTCGGCTGTCTGGGCTTTGGCAACTGCACGGCGGCCTGTAAGTATGATGCCATCCACATCGTCAACGGCGTTGCCAAGGTGGACGAGGAAAAGTGTGTGGGCTGTATGCAGTGCGCCACCCGCTGTCCCCGGAATTTGATCGTCCCGGTGGAATACGGCCGCCATGTGGTCATCGCCTGTGCCTCCAAGGCCAAGGGCGCTGTGACCATCCGGGGCTGCAGCGCCGGATGCATCGGCTGCGGCCTGTGCGTGAAGATCTGCCCCGAGGATGCCATCCATGTGGAAGAAAACTTGGCTTACATCGACTATGATAAGTGTACTTCCTGCGGCCTGTGCGCTACGGTGTGCCCCAAGCACCTGATCACCGGCGGGCAGAATGTGGAAGAAGCGGTGAAACAGTAAGAACAAACCTGCTGCAAGGCTCCTTGCAGCAGGTTTCAGACTGTAGAAAAAACCCTGTTTTGCATCAAGCAAGATGGGGGTTCGTTTCGTATTGTGGAAAAAAGAATGCGATTATGCTGAAAGTATGGTTGGAGCGAGCACCTTTCCAACTCCACTTTGCAAACTTTTTCAAATTCATGGCAGCAAATTTAAGCTTCACCCAGTTTGTAACCTGAGCCAAGCCTGTGTATCTGGTATAACGCATCCCGTGCTGCTCCTTCGCATCTGCAAAGACACGCTCAATGGTTTCCTTCCTTGCCTTGTACATCCTCTGGTAGATCGGGGTGTATCGGGCATCATCAGCCATTTCCTCGTAATCCTTCCAGATATGTCTGGTGACGGTCTTTACAAAGTCCTTGCTCTTTGTGCAAAGATGTCTGGTGGGACAGTTCGCACAAACCTGTGGATTACTCTTGTATTCTCGGTAACCATCACGGTTGGTAGTGCTATAGTTCAGCACCTGGTACTCCGGACAGATGATACAGTCGAAATACTCGTCATATACATACTTCCACCATTCATGACCACCCTTCATGGTCTGGGGACGTTTATAAGCTGTGGATAAAACTCTGCCGTCGCCAAATACTTTCTTACAGATATGAGGGGTCTTGTAAGCACTATCCGCTACAAAAGCATGGACATCCGGAAACTTTTCTACTACCTTGTCATAAACATCGTCAAACGGAACACTGTCATGTACATTGCCGGGGGTAACTTCTACGGCCAGAACAACACCGTGTACATCGCAGGCGGTATGTGCTTCGTAAGCCAGCTGCTTCTTGTGGTCGCCCTTAACGAACAGACCGCAGTCAGGGTCAGTAGTGCTGACGGTAACGGTTTTCTTCTTCGCTTCCCTTTTGCGCTTCTTTAACTTTTTCTTGGAGGTGTTGTCCCGTTTTTTCTTGGGCGGTGCGGGTGGCTCGTCGCTGCTATCGTCGTTATCCTTATCATCATCAAAGGGCTTCTTTCCATGGGCTTCCCGGTCTGCGTTGACCTCCTCCATGAGTTCCTCCGCATAGCGTTTGGCTACTACGGGGACTTCTTTTTGTACAACCTTTTTGGTGTTGGCATTCGCCTTGATATGCGTGCCGTCTACAAACACGACGCCCGGAGTCACATAGCTTGCTTCCATCATCTCCATGAGGATCCAGTTGAAGATCTGGTCTACCGTTTCGGCAGTAAAACGGTGACGGAAATTATAGCTTATGGTGGAGAAATGGGGTGTTTCCTCCTGCAAACGATAGCCCAGGAACCAGCGGTAATAGAAAAAGCCCAGCATCGCTGGACTTTTTCGACAGACTGACCGGGAAAGAAATTTCCCGGTGTTTTTTCCGTTCTTTAACATAAGTCAAACATTTTGAAAACTGTTTGCTAACACCGCCGTGGTATGATCCTCCCATCATCAAAAAAGGAGCGCATCATCATGTCCAAACTTGCCAATGTCAATGAAAAAATCGCCAACACCCTGGTAGACGGCTATCAGAAAATCGAAAACGGTGTGGTGGACGGCTACAAAAAGCTCGAGACCGGTGCAGTGGAGGGCTTTCAAAAAATCACGGATAAGTGCGTGGAAGCACTCTTCGCCCAGGACGGCGAGACTGTGGAAGAAGCAAAAGCCCGGCTTTCCAAAAAAGATTAACAAAACACAAACATTTCGCAAAACAATCGGAAACACCCCTGTGGTATCATTTTCCCATCAAAACGAAACGAGGTAAATCACAATGAATAAAAACGATCAGGAATTTCTCATCCAGAAGATCCGCACCCAGTACACCGAAAAGGAGCACACCGACCTGGATGCCCTGAAAGAACTGGATGCCGGGGTCAAGCGCCCCGCCAACATTTTCGCCTACACCTTTGGCACCGTTTCCGCCCTCATTATGGGCAGCGGCATGAGTCTCGTCATGACGGACATCGGCTCCACTTTGGACATTGCTTCTCCCATGGTCCCCGGCATCGTCATCGGCGTGGTGGGCATGGTCATGGCCATCGGCAACTATCCCATTTTCAAGGCCATTCTCTCCGCCAGGCGGAAGAAGTACGCCTCGAAGATCATCGCTCTCAGCGATTCCATCTCCAAGAAAGCCGGTCTGTAAGATAAAAACAGGTGTGAACGATCACACCTGTTTTTCCTTTTCCGGCACTTTTCTCCGTTTTTTCAGTTTGTACAGCTCTTCCACCGCCATGCGGGTCTTCGCCACCGGGGTCTTTCCCTTGGGAAAGCAGTAGTAAAGCGCATCCTGGTTTCCAATGCAGATCACATCAGCGATCTCGTACCAGTAGTAATCCGCATACAGGCCGTAGCAGGCCAGCGGGCCTTGGGTATAATGCAGCGCCCCGTCACAGCCTTGAAGAACAAAGCCCTCATCACTGTGGCTCAAATGACCGCTGCCCACCATGTAAAGAGCCTTGTGATCCACCAGCATTCCAATGTCCACATCCGTCTCCAGCCGGTATGCGCCGCTTTCGATTTCCTGGCAGACCATCTGCCGCTCCCAGGCATACCAGTGGGGGATATGGGAAAATTCCGTCTCTCCCGCCGCCGCTTTCATCCGGCCCAGCGCATCCATCTCCCAGCGTTTGCCGCAATGGCAGCAGGTAAGGCCCGTTCCCTTGCCCTCCATTTCCCCTTCCGCACCGCAGCTGGGGCATTTGTAGAGGATCCGCTCCAATCCGTCCGCCCGGAAAGGCTCCCGGATCTCCACATTGTGCTCCCGCTGCCAGGCAAAGCCGTCAAAGGTGAATGCCTTGTCCAGCATTTTGTCCAACTCTCCCACGGTCAGGCTCTTGACCTCTTGGGCAGTAGCCAGGCAGGTGACATCCGCACTGACTTTGACTTTCCGCTTTTGCAGGCCGTTGTACAGCGGGTCCCGACTGAACGCGCCATGGGTGATGACTGTGACCACCGGAACGCCCAGTTTTTTCAGCAGCACACCCATTTTTCGGGGCAGGGGCGTTGCCGTGCCGTCGAAAGAGTAGCTGGCCTCCGGGTACATGAGCACGCTGGTCTTCTTCTCTTTCAGCATATACTCCATATCCCGGATCAGGGTCACATCGCTGACAAATTTCTGGGTGGGGATGCACCCCAGCAAGCGCATCAGCAATGACTTTCCCACAAAACCGTCGCTGGTGCAGACGATGCTGTATTTCTTCGGATAAAAGATCCGAGACACCATCATCAGATCCAGAAAGCAGGAATGGTTCATCAAAATCAGACAAGGCTGATCCTTGACCTTTTCCATGCCGTGGGTCTCATAAGTAAACCGTGTTGCCCACAGATCCGGGATGGATGCCGCACGGATGGCGGTTTGCAGCAAAAAATTGGGGCGCAGGGGCTTGCGGTGGGATGCCCTTGGCAAATTCAAAACTTCTTCATAGGATTTTCTCTGGGTGCGGATCTTCAAATGCTCACATCCTGTCTTCCAATTGTTGCATCCAGTTTATCACACAATGATTGTGAATGCAATATGAATAAATTTTGAATAAAAAAAAGCAGCCGTATAGCTCGGTGCTCGTAAGACAGTAAAACTGAATTTTGTGGAACAGGCATGATTTCGGTCATGCCTGTTCTGCTTTTAGCAGCTCGTCCACGGGGATAAAGCCAACGAGATCGTAGCAGATATGAATATTCTGCTTTCGCTTGCCGCTGGACTTATCGGGTGCCTCCACATAAACTGCCTTCACAAGCTCTCTGAGGGCGTATGGGGTCAGTTCTGTAAGGTCACTATTTCTCTTTACCCGCTGGATAAACTGCTCTAAATTCTCTGCCTGTTGTTCCTGTTCTTCAATTTTCTGTTGATGCTCTCAACGGTCTGCTGCATGGCATCATCGTCACGCACTCCAAATGGGT
>CAZVAB010000040.1:0-10198 GCA_964625045.1 uncultured Oscillospiraceae bacterium
TTCATTGGTATGACGAAAAAAGTTGGTTGGGTTGGGGCAGTGGGATTATCCCGATCAAGCCCCAATTCGTTGGTTCGGCTGGTGGAAGAAAACTAAGAAAAAGTTCCCGTTTTCTTAGAAATTCCCCACTTCTGCGGACTTTAGCTGAAGCTGGAGCTTGTCTGCGATCAGGGCGATAAACTCACTGTTGGTGGGCTTTCCTTTGGTGTTGGAGACCGTGTAGCCGAAAAACCGCTGCAGGGTATCCAGATCCCCTCTGTCCCAGGCCACTTCGATGGCATGGCGAATAGCACGCTCCACCCGGGAAGGCGTGGTCTGGAAGGTTTTTGCCACCTGGGGGTACAGGACCTTGGTAATGGCGTTGATCACATCCATATCTTCCACCGCAATGATGATGGCCTCCCGCAGGTACTGGTAGCCCTTGATGTGGGCCGGGACACCGATCTCGTGGATGATGCCGGTGACCATGGTCTCGATGCTGGTCTTGTCCGGCTTGCGCATGGGAATGATCCGCTGGCTCTCCCCGCCACGGAACTCTTCCATCCGCTCCACCACCGCACTGACATCACAGGGCTTGAGCATCAGATACCGCGCGCCCAGGCCGGCAGCGGTGGATGCCACATAATCTGTGATAAACCCGGATGTAGCCAGAATGATGGGCTTCTTTTCCATCCCTGCAATCGCTTTGAGAACACTGATCCCATCCTTCTTTGAAAGCATCAGATCCAAAATCAGCGCGTCGGGCTGCTTCTGCTGGATCATGCGGATGGCTTGTTCTCCGTCGCTGGCTGTTCCGATGACTTGAAAACTGTCTGTTTGACGAAACGCGTTGGAAAGTGCTGCACAGAACTCTTCCGCGCCGTCTGCGATAAATACGGTTGTTCGTTTATCCATAACATCCTCTCCTGTCACATTGAACTTTGCTCCCCTAAATAGCTTGATTTTCATGCTATCTGCGACACCTATAATTTAGCATAATGTCACATTTTTTGCAAGAGGAAAAGGAAACAATCGTTCGCCTTCCTTCAACTTTTTTCGACAAAGCCGGGGGAAAATCCGTATTTTTTCCGGGGCGAAAATGGAGCGGAAGATGTGGCTTTCCGGGTTGACGGAGACGGTCCTTTGGTGTAAAATAGAAACAACTGTTTATATTGGAGGTACTGCTATGAACGAAGTATGGAATTTGGACCCCATTTATCAGGGCTTTGAGGACCCCGCCTTTGAAAAGGATATGCAGGAGCTGAAAAAGCTGCTGGGGGAATTTGCGGCCCATGGGGAAACGCTGGAAACCGAGGAGACTGCCGCGGCACTGCGCCGGGGCATCGAGCTGGAAGAGCAGATCAGCGATCTGGTCTCCAAGCTGGCAGGCTACGCTTCCCTGCGCCAGTCCGTGGATACACGAGATCAGAACGCTGCATCCCAGATGGGGCGGATCATGGCGGCGTACAGCACCTTCGCCGCCCCCTCCGCCGCTTTTGAAAAGTGGGCAGCGTCCCTGCCGGAGCTGGAGCAGCTGGTGGCGCAGGACGAGGTGCTAAAGGATTACGCCTATATGTTCCATCGGATGAAGCAGTCTAGCCGCCATCTACTGGGCAGCGAGACAGAAACTGCCATGGCAAAGCTGTCCCTTTCCGGCGGCAGCGCCTGGGGAGATATGCAGGAATATCTGACCAGCACGGTGCCCGTCCACTACCGGGGCCAGGTGACCAACCTTTCCGCCATTCGCAATCTGGCCTATGACCCGGATCCCCAGGTCCGCAAGGATGCGTATGAAGCGGAGCTCGCCTGCTATGAGCGCATCCGGGATGCGGTGGCCTTTTCCCTGAACTCCATCAAGTTGGAGACCATCTCCCAGTGCCAGCTCCGGGGCTATGAGTCACCCCTGGCCCGGACACTGGAAAACTGCCCCATGGAGCGTGCCACGCTGGATGCCATGCTGGGCGCTATGGACGAATACCTACCCAAGTTCTGGCAGTATCTAAAAGCCAAGGGCAAAGCACTGGGCCACGAAAATGGACTGCCCTGGTATGATCTGTTCGCCCCCATGGGCACCGCCACCACCAAGTTCACCACGGCGCAGGCCCGGGACTATCTGGTGACCCAGTTTGAGAAGTTCAACCCCGAGGAAGCGGAAATGATTGCCCGGGCCTTTGATGATGCCTGGATCGACTTCTACCCCAGAGACGGTAAGCGGGGCGGGGCGTTCTGTGCCGGGGTGGAATGTCTGGGCGAGAGCCGTATCCTGACCAATTTCGACGGGATGTTCACGGACATCGTCACCTTGGCCCATGAGCTGGGTCACGCCTATCACAATCTTTGCATCCGGGATCACCGCCCCCTGAACCGGGATTATTCCATGCCCGTGGCGGAGACAGCTTCCACGTTCAATGAGTGCGTGGTCATGGCATCCGCCATTGCGGGAGCTGCGGATAAAAACGAGCAGCTGGCGCTGATCGAGTCCCAGCTGCAGGATGCCACCCAGATCATCTGCGACATTTACTCCCGCTTCCGCTTCGAGGCCCAGGTCTTTGAAAACCGGGAGGAGAAGTTCATGGATGCGGATACCCTCTGCGGCTATATGACCGATGCCCAGAAGCAGAGCTACGGCGATGGTCTGGATCACAACTGCCTGCATCCGTATATGTGGGTATGCAAGAGCCACTACTATGGCCCCACATTCTACAACTTCCCCTATGCCTTTGGCGGCCTGTTTGCCCGGGGCCTGTATGCACAGTACGAAAAGCAGGGCGCGGATTTCATCCCCAAGTATAAGGAACTGCTCCACACCACCACGGTGGCATCTGTGGAGGACACGGCAAAGGTTGCAGGCATTGACCTGACGGACAAGGAATTCTGGCGGGGCGCATTGCAGACCATTGTGGAGCAGATCGATCTGTTCTGCCAGCTGGTCGCGGAATAAGGAGGATAACATGGATCAGAGAACAGCTTCGCTGATGGCATTTTTGGATGCTTCGGTCAGCGTGTATCATGCGGCGGCATATCTTGCGGAAACCCTGGAAAATGCGGGCTACACCCGCTTGCAGGAAAACGAAAAGTGGAATATTCAGGCGGGCGGAAAATACTATCTGACCCGGGGCGGCACAGCGGTGCTGGCATTCCGTGTGCCGAAAGTAGCCCCCAAGGGCTTTTTGATGTCCGCCAGCCATTCAGACCGCCCCACCTTTAAAATCAAGGAGAACGCCGAATTGACGGGGAAATACACCCGTCTTGCCACGGAAAAGTACGGCGGAATGCTCATTGCCCCCTGGCTGGACCGGCCCCTGTCCATTGCGGGCCGGGTGCTGGTGGAGACGGAAAAGGGCGTGCGCAGCCAATTGGTGAACATTGACCGGGATCTGACCATGATCCCCAATGTGGCCATCCACATGAACCGTCAGGCCAATGACGGCTACAAGTGGAACCCGGCGGTGGATACCCTGCCCCTTTTGGGCGGCCCGGATGCTGCCGGAAAACTGGCAAAGATCCTGGAAGAAACGGCCGGGGGCAAGATCCTGGGCCACGACCTGTTCCTGTATGTGCGTCAGAAGGCAGCGGTGTGGGGCGTGGACGAGGAGTACCTGTCCAGTGCCGCCATTGACGATCTGGAGTGTGCCTGGTGCTGCACTCAGGGCTTCCTGAACGCCGGAGAAAGCGGGAGCATCCCGGTGCTGTGCGTGTTTGACAGCGAGGAAGTGGGTTCCTCTTCTGTTCAGGGCGCGGCATCCCGGCTGCTGGAGGATACCCTGTGCCGGATCTGCGCCGGACTGGGGCTGGACGAGCATCAAATGCTGGCCAATTCTTTCCTGGTGTCGGCGGACAACGGACACGCCATTCATCCCAACCATCCTGAATTTGCCGATGCCAGCAACGCCCCCCAAATCGGCGGCGGTGTGGTACTGAAATTCAACGCCAACCTTCGCTATTGCACGGACGGCGTTTCCGCGGCGATCTTCCGCAAGGCCTGCCAGAAGGCAGATGTGAAGGTGCAGACCTACTGCAACCGGGCGGATATGGCAGGCGGCTCCACGTTGGGCAATATTTCCTTGTCCCATGTGTCCGTGCCCACTGCGGATATCGGCCTTGCCCAGCTGGCAATGCACTCCTGCTACGAAACGGCAGGGGTACAGGATGCCATTGATCTGGAAAATGCCATGGCGGCATACTACGGTTCGACCCTGGAAGCAGATGGGGACAGCTATCGCTTTGATTAATGGGTTCTATGTCAGTGGTTTTCTTTTATACAAAAACAGCACCGGAGCTTTTCCGGTGCTGTTTCATTATTCCTAAAAATCAGAAGAACTTCTTCTTGCCTGCTACGGTGGCGACTATGCCGGTGGCAGCCAGCAGCATGGCTGCGCCCAGTGCGACCAGGTCGGTCGTATCGCCGGTGGGTGCATTGGTCAGTTTTGCGGCGAACTTGCCGTCCTGACCTGCCTCGCTCACAACGATGTAGCTGGAACCGGACACCAACTTGATATTCACGGTCTGGGGCTTGCCGCTGCCATTGTTGACAATGGCATTCTGCACATCCGCGGGGACATTCACCTCATACCAGCCCTTGTGGGTCTTGGATGCAGTCATCTTTGCGCCGGGCCATGCGGGGTCGCCGTTGGAGCCATCCTTCCAGGTGTACAGATAGACCTCTGTCCATGCAGCAGGAGCCTGCACATAGATGGTGACGGTCTTTACATCTTCCTTCTTGTCCGTATCGGGAGCGGGCTTGGTGTCTTCCTTGTTGTCGGGGGTCGTGGTATCGTCCTTATTATCAGGGGCAGCCGTTTCGTTCTTATCGTCAGGAGTGGTAGTTTCAGGCTCCGTCACAGTAATGGTCAGTTTTGCGCCGGTGCCGTTTTCGTAATCAAGCCCAGTCAGATCCAGCTCCAGCTTCACGGTGGAGCCGTCCTTTTCCACATGGAACTTCATGTTGCCGGTAGTCTTGCCACAATCCACATCCACCTGTGCGCCGGTCTCGATCGTGCCACCGCCAATGGCCTTATTATTCCAGGAGCCATTCAGCACAAACTTCAATTCCCGGTCACCAGACTTGACGTTGGTGTAGGTAATGGAATAGACACCATTGTTATTGGTCATCACATTGGCAGTAGAACTGTCTTTCCAGTTTTCTCCATTCAGATAGCCATCATTTTCTGCGCTGGTACCAACAGCAGTGACCTTTTCCAGTTCAAACTTCGGAGTCTCGCTCAGTTTATCGGACAGCACCTTGATTTCCTTGGTTTCCGGATTAAAGGTAATCTTCACATCGCTGACAGCAGACAGCTGGATGTCGATATTCTCGTTTCCACCATCCTTGCCCCAGCTCTGATCCCAAGTGCCATTGGTGACCTTAAAGGAGTGCGTGCCAGCGGGCACATCTTTAAAAGTCTTTTCGTAGAGGTCTCCATTTTTCGTCATGACATTCTTAGCATCGCCCGGTGTCCACTCTGAGCCACAAAGTTCCTTTGTTCCAGCAACGGTATACTTGACTTCGCCCTCTGCCAATGCCGCCAGGGGCAGGAGTGTCATGCACATGACCAGTGCCAGAAGAATTGCCAAAAACTTTTTCATATTTTTGTGTTCCTCCTTATTTTTATGAACCCAACGCAAACCGCCGATGGATCCATTTTGGTAAAATCAGTATAGCACTGCCCCACTTTGTTGTCAATGAAACTGGTTGCGCATTTGATTTTTTCCATCTTCTACCCAGTTTAACCCCATGTTTTTTGTGTAGAATTACAACATCTTCTTTTTTTGAAATCAGGGAACAACACTTCCCTTTTTTTCTGTCCTGTGGTACAATAAACCCAATTATACACAAGGAGTGAAGCAAATGCAGCCGATCCTTTATATCATCGTTCCCTGCTACAACGAGGAGCAGGTGCTCCCCCTGACCAGCGGAATGTTTCTCAATAAGCTCCATGATCTGGAAAACGCCGGAAAGATCAGCAAGCAAAGTCGGGTTCTGTTTGTGGACGACGGCTCGAAAGATGCCACCTGGCAGATCATCACTTCCCTTTCCCGGCAGGACCCCCATTTCAAGGGCATTCGGCAAAGCCGCAACCGGGGCCACCAGAATGCCGTTCTGGCAGGACTGATGGAAGCAAAAGGCCACTGCGACATTACCATTTCCATCGACTGTGACGGGCAGGATGACATCAACGCCATGGATGCCATGGTGGAGGAATATCTGGGCGGCTGTGAGATCGTTTATGGCGTGCGCAGCAAGCGGGATACGGATACTTTTTTCAAGCGTTTCACCGCCCAGAGCTTTTACAAAGTGCTCCGGGGCATGGGTGTGGAAACCGTGTACAACCACGCCGACTACCGTCTGGTATCCAGCCGGGTGCTGAAAGAATTCGCCAACTTCAAGGAAGTGAACCTGTTTCTCCGGGGAATGTTCCCCTTGGTCGGCTTTAAGAGTACCAGCGTTTACTACGAGCGCCACGAGCGTCTGGCGGGCGAAAGCCACTATCCCCTGCGCAAAATGCTGGCGCTGGCCTTTGAAGGCATCACCAGTCTCAGTGTCAAGCCCCTGCACATCATCACGGGCCTGGGCTGCTTCATCGCCCTTCTCAGCTTTATCGGCGTGATCTGGTCCGTATGTGTGGCCCTCAGCGGCGCTTCCGTCCCGGGCTGGGCCAGTATGACCTGCATCATCTGCCTGCTGGGCGGTGTGCAGTTGATTTGTCTGGGTGTTTTAGGGGAATACATTGGCAAGATCTATCTGGAAGTGAAGCAGCGCCCCCGCTATATCATCAGCGAGCGCACCGGGGAGGAAGATCGTTGAAGCGCAAACACATTTTTCTCATCTGGTGCATGGCCCTGTCCGCCCTGTTTATTGGCCTGGCATCCAAAAGTTCCCCCCTGTACCCCCTGAATGACTGGGTGGATGTGAACTGCTTTTTCACCATGGGCCGGTCGCTGCTGGACGGGCTGGTGCCCTACCGTGACCTCTACGAGCAAAAGGGGCCGGTGCTTTACTTTGCCTTTGCCATCATCGCCCTGTTTTCCCGGCACAGCTATGTGGGCGTTTATGTGGCAGAAGTCATCACCTACGGCCTGTTTCTCTACCTCAGCGGCAAGATCGCCGGATTGTATTTGGGAAAGACCCGGTGGCAGTATACCCTCGTCGCCATTATCGGCGCACTGGTCCCCATGAGCTGGTCCTTCACCCACGGCGGCAGCGTGGAGCAGCATTGTCTGTTCATGATCTGCTACGGGCTGTACACCGTCCTTGCCGCCATAAAAGAAAAGCGCCCCCTGACCCGCCGGGAAGCGGTGCTCAACGGCGTTTGGGCCGGAATGATGCTGTGGATCAAGTACACCATGCTGGGCTTCTACCTGGGCCTTGCTCTGGCGATCCTCATCCGGTATCTGTGTGACCGGGATCTGCGGCATGGGCTTTTTCGTGTCATCGGGCAGTTCTTCCTGGGCATTGCCCTTGTCAGCGCCGTGGTATTTGCCTACTTTGCCTGGCACGGAGCGCTGAAAGACCTGTGGACAGTCTATTTTTACAACAACATTTTTCTCTACCCCGCCGAGGTGGAGGGTTCCCGCTGGATCTCCATCTGCGCCTGTCTGGGAAGCGCCATCCGCTACAACCGCTGCTACAGCTGGATGCTTCTGGGGGGCATCGCATGGCTGGCTGTTCAGTTGTTCATCAACTGGAAAGCCGCCCTGACCCTGATCCTTAGCTTTGCCGGGCTAACTGTCGGCACCTACTGGGGCTGCCGGGGCTATGATTATTACGGCCTGATCTTCGCCGCCTATGTGGTGTTCGGTTTGCTGCTCCCTGTCCAGCTGCTGCGGCTGATCCGGGGCGAAAAGGCACTGAAGCTGGCGGATATCAGCCCGGTGGTCTTCCCCTGCGCCATGGTGCTGCTGGTGGCGGTGCTGTTTTCCTTTGCCATGAAAGAAGACCAGAATCTTTACATGACCCGCTACAACAAGGACGACACCCCCCAGTATCAATTTGCCCAAATCATCAACACTGTGGAAAACCCCACCCTGCTCAACTACGGGTTTCTGGACGGCGGTTTTTACTACGCCGCCGATGCCACCCCCGCCTGCCGATTCTACTGCTACTTCAACATCGATGCACCGGATATGTGGCACACTCAGCGCCAGTGCATCGAAAACGGCGATGCGGATTTCATCGTCACCCGGAAATACCCGCTAAACCGCTACAATGTGGACAGCAGCGGCTACACGCTCGTCGCCGAAGCCACCTTCCCCTTCAGCGCGAATCTGGAATTTACCTATTATCTGTATCAAAAAAACGGCACTTGAGGGAGCATTTTATGAATACCGGTCCATATCACCTGCGGCCCCACCACGGTATGTGCGTCTGCTTTTTCCAGGGAAAGGGGTACAGCAGCGAATTTACAGCCCACATGGCGCACATCATAGAGCAGCTCCGGGCTGACCCGAAAATCCTGCTTACAAACAGCACGGACATCCTTTGCAGCAAATGCCCCAACAATTTGGATGGCATTTGCGAAACTGCGGAAAAAGTCGCCCGGTACGATGCCGCCGTTTTGGAGCTTTGCGGTCTGGAAGATGGGGCCTTGCTCCCCTTCCGGGATTTTCAGGCAAAAGTCTGGGAACACATCCTGCGCCCCGGCAAGCGGGCGCAGATCTGCGGCGATTGCCAGTGGAGCCGGCTGTGTCATCTGAAATAAAGCGCAAAAAAGCGAGGGCAAACGCCCTCGCTTCAACGTGTCAAAAAAGCTATTGTTTTCGATTTGCACCCAGCCAGCCTCCCTTGTGCAAAGGGAGGTGGGCCGCCGAATGGCGGCTCGGAGGGATTGTGCCGTAAAAAGTGCCGATAACAAACATTTTTGGAAAATTCGAACCGGTTACAACCATCCCCTCAGTCAAAAATCAATAGATTTTTGCCAGCTCCCCTTGGGCACAAGGGGAGCCTTGAGTGCTCCTGTGCCAGAGTATCAACGCTCATTTTTTGACAATCTCAAGCGAGGGCAAACGCCCTCGCTTTTCCTTTTGGTTTTACTCTCCGTAGCCCATGGGGTTTTTCTTCTGCCAGTTCCAGGAGTCCCGGCACATATCGTCCAGGGTCTTCTCCGCCCGCCAATGCAGCACTTGGGCACTCTTGGCAGGATCGGCATAACAGGTGGCAATGTCGCCGGGGCGGCGGTCCGTGATCACATAGGGAACCGCCACATCATTGACGGATGTAAAGCTCTTGACCATATCCAGCACGCTGTAGCCGGTACCGGTGCCCAGATTGAACACTTCGCACCCGGTATGGGCAACGGCATACTCCACCGCCGCCACATGGCCCTTGGCCAGATCCACCACATGGATATAGTCCCGGACACCGGTGCCGTCATGGGTATCGTAATCGTTGCCGAAAACGCTCAGCTTCTCCCGGCGGCCCACGGCCACCTGGGTGATGTAAGGCATCAGGTTATTGGGAATGCCCCGGGGATCTTCGCCGATCAGGCCGCTTTCATGGGCACCGATGGGGTTGAAATAGCGCAGCAGGACGGCACTGAGCTTCTCGTCCGCCACTGCCATGCCGGAGAGAATCTGCTCGGTCATGTACTTGGTCCAGCCGTAGGGATTGGTGCAGCCGCCGGTGCGGCTGTCTTCCCGCAGGGGCATCTCATTGTCCGCAGTGTAGACCGTTGCGGAAGAGGAGAAGATGATGCTGTTCACATTGGCCTTCTTCATGCACTTGGTCAGCACCAGCGTGCTGTTCAGGTTATTATCGTAGTACTCCCAGGGCTTGGCAACGCTTTCGCCCACCGCCTTGAGACCTGCGAAATGGATCACGCAGTCAATGGCATTTTCCCTGAAGATCCGGTCCAGAAGTGCTTCGTCCCGAACATCACCCTCATAGAATTTCACGCTCTTGCCGGTGATCTGCTTCACCCGCTCCAGGCTCTTGGGGTTGGAATTGCGCAGGTTATCCACCACCACAACTTCGTGACCCTTTTGCAGCAGCTCCACACAGGTATGGGAGCCGATGTATCCGGCACCGCCGGTGACCAAAACATTCATATCAAAACCTCCCGGTTTATTTTTTAGATTTCCACATTCAGCATACCACAGTTTTTCATAAATAGCAAGGGACATTCCCAACTTGATCCCACCAAAAAACCACTATGCCGGACGCATAGTGGTTTCAGTCTGTCAAAGAACCCCTGTTTTCGTCAGGCGAAAACAGGGGTTTTAG
>CAZVAB010000041.1:0-10067 GCA_964625045.1 uncultured Oscillospiraceae bacterium
GTAGGGCGGGGGACAGCCATCCGCCGCGCCCAAAGATCTGTCATTTCGAGCGGAGCGAAGCGAAGTCGAGAAATCTACGCACTTCCGGGACATTTTGCCTAAAATCAGTGCCAAGATCCCTCGGCTACGCTCGGGATGACATGGACTTTAGACGGTACAGTTTTCTCCCAAGCCCTCCCCTTCGGGGAGGGTGGCCGAGCGCAAGCGTGGCCGGGAGAGGTTGGGGACATTTCGCCTACCGGCGAGGATATTTCTTCCGAAATATCCCCATGATATAAAAAGCAGCCCGGTGCGTTACACCAGGCTGCTCCATGTATACGATATAATAATCAAATACCCGCCAGTTCTTTCAGCACGGGAGCCAGATCGGTATTTTCCCAGGGACGGCCTTCCACGCCGAAGTGACCCACCGCAGCGGTAGGAGCGTAGATGGGACGGCGCAGGTCCAGCTTGCGGATGATACCCGCAGGGGTCAGATCCACCGTCTTGCGCAGCAGTTCGGTCATCTTCTCATCGGAGATCTTACCAGTGCCATAGCTGTCCACCCGGACAGACACAGGCTGTGCCACGCCGATGGCATAAGCCAGCTGCACCTGCACCTGGGTCGCCAGCCCCGCCGCCACCAGATTCTTTGCCATGTAGCGGGCGATGTAAGCTGCGGAGCGGTCCACCTTCGTGGGGTCCTTGCCGGAGAAAGCACCGCCGCCGTGGGAGAAGTAGCCGCCGTAGGTATCCACGATGATCTTACGGCCGGTCAGGCCGGTATCGCCGTTGGGGCCGCCGATGACGAAATTGCCAGTGGGGTTGATATGGATATGGGGGACATTGGAAATGTCAAAGCCGTAAGCGGTGAGCACGGGAGCGATGACACCCTCCCGGATGTACTTGCGCAGCTCCTGGATCTCAAAATCAGCGCTGTGCATCACGGAAACCACCACGGTGTCAATGCCCACCACATTGCCCTGCTCGTCGTATTCCACGGAGACCTGGGTCTTGCCGTCGGCACGGAGCAGATCGTTGGAGTGGATGCAGTCCGTCAGCCGATTGCACAGGGCACGGGCCAGAGCCACGGGCAGGGGCATCAGCTCAGGGGTCTGGTCGCAGGCACCGCCGAACATCATGCCCTGGTCGCCAGCGCCGCCCACTTCGTCATTGGTACCCAGGGCGATATCCGCAGACTGGGTGTGGATGCGGCACTGGATCTCCACAGTGTCCGCATCGAAGCCGTCACCGGGATACACATAACCGATGGCCCGGATGGCTTCCCGGGCGACGGCGGCGTAATCCACCGCAGCCTTGGTGGTGATCTCGCCGCAGATCAGGCAGAAGTTGGTGGTGACCATGGTCTCACAGGCCACACGGGAGTTGGGGTCCTGGGCCAGGCAAGCGTCCAGGATGGCATCGGAGATGGAGTCCGCCACCTTGTCGGGGTGTCCGTTGGTGACACATTCAGAGGTAAAGAGTCTTTTTTCCATTTTTGTTCCTTTCTTGATTACACGCATCTATCTTTTCGTCCATTCCCGCTTTTTGGGGAAACACCACGGAATGTCGAGAAAAATTGGCAAGAGCAACTGACAAAGATTTTTGTTCCAAGGCAAAAGGACTGTCAGGGGCCGCAGACAATTTTTGAGGCATTCCGTAAATAAAAAACCGCACACCGAAGATCCGATGTGCGTTCTATCAGATCCTCATCTTTCGTTTGCCGCCGGATTTGGCACCTTGAATTAACAGGTTGCCGGGTTTCATCGGGCCGTTCCCTCCACCACTCTTGATAAGGCTTGTATGCAGTTCGTGAGTATTATAATGCTTTTTTCTGAAAAGTCAACACTTTTTTCGTCATTTTCCGATGAAAATATTTACAATTCTGTGATAGACTTTTCTCAGGATTGCTGATACAATGTCTTTAACCGTTTCGAGGAGATGAGGCAATGAAAAATCTACGAACCCGCTTCAACCGTCTGTGCTACAAGCACCGCAACAAGGGTATCCCCAATTTGATGCTGTATTTGAGCATTGGCAGCGCCCTGTGCTATCTCATGAGCGAAATGGCGGGCAATTACACTCTGTACTACTGGCTGTACTTTAACCGGGAGCTGATCCTGCAGGGCCAGGTCTGGCGGCTGTTCACCTACCCCCTGACCTACGGTCTGGGCGATCCCAACCTGCTGCTGGTGGCCATTTCCCTGTTTTGCTACTATTCTCTGGGACGAGCCATGGAAAATATCTGGGGCACGCTGAAATTCAACCTCTTCTATCTCACCGGCGTGGTGATGATGGATGTTTACTGCCTGATCTTCGGCGGGCAGGCGGATGTGTACTATTTGAATTTGAGCCTGTTCCTCAGCTATGCCACGCTGTTCCCCCAGTCGCAGTTTCTGCTGTTTTTCATCATCCCGGTGAAAGCATGGATCTTCGCCCTGCTGGATCTGGCACTGGTGCTGTACGGCCTGATCTTCTATCCTTTCCCGCTGAATTTGTTCTCCGTCATTTCCCTTGCCAACTACTTCCTGTTCTTCGGCAAGGATGTGTTGAATGTGCTTCCCCTGTCCTGGCGGATCAACGCCCGGCGGCTGTTCCATAAAAAGCCCGGGAAAAAGAGCGGCTCCAAGGTGGTCCCCTTCCCCAATGCCGGGTCTTATGAAGCCACCACCGCCAAGCCCAAGGCCCCCTACACCCACAAGTGCACCGTCTGCGGCCGCACGGATGTGGACGAGCCGGATCTGGAATTCCGCTACTGCTCCCGGTGCCGGGGCTACTATTGCTACTGCATCGACCACATCAACAATCACGAACACATCCAGTAACTTTCTGCCTGCCGAATTTTTCGGCAGGCAGTTTTTCTCCCGGAATCAGGGGTATGCGCCTTGAAAGTCTTGCATTTTACGCTGTGCCGTGATAAAATGGTCAAATAGAATTATGTTAAGTTAGGAGGTGGCGCTGTGCGCCGCATTTTTTCCTTTCTGCTTTGCCTACTGCTTCTGACCACAGCGGTCAGCGCCGCCGGAAGCGTTTCAAATCTGGAAAGCAACA
Organism: uncultured Oscillospiraceae bacterium; assembly: GCA_964625045.1. Taxonomy (GTDB): domain Bacteria; phylum Bacillota; class Clostridia; order Oscillospirales; family Oscillospiraceae; genus Faecousia. Next base: position 3,031 of record CAZVAB010000041.1, read on the forward strand.
CCACCGTTTCCGCCAACGGCACCTGCCAGGTGACACTGGTGATACAGCTTTCTCTGGACAGTGTCCCCGAAACACTGCGCTATCCCCTTCCGGCCGCGGCCCGGGATATCAAACTCAATGGCAGCTCCGCCAAGACCTTTAAGGACACTCTGAACCGCTGGGTGGATCTAAGCGGGGTCATCACCACCGCCGGAAGCCACACCTTCACCATCCACTACACCCTACCGGATGCGGTCACTGCGCAAAAAAATGATACGCTGCTTCTGGAGCTGGAACTGCTGTCCGGTTTTTCCTATCCCATCAACGCCATGAGCTTCACCATCACTCTGCCGGGGGAAGTCACGGAGAAGCCGGATTTTTCCAGCACCTACCACCCCGCTTCCGTGGAGATCCTCATGGACTACACCATGGAAAACGGTGTCATCAGCGGCACATTCAAAGAGGGGCTGAAGGATCATGAAAACCTCACCATGACCCTGACCGTCCCCGACTCCGTCTTTCCCCAGCCCATCGTCAAGCGCTGGTCCATGAGCACGGACGATGTAGCCATGTACGCTTTGGCGATCTTCGCCGCCCTTTACTGGCTGGTGCGCCTGCGCTGCCCCATCCCGCGGCGGGTCCGCCGCACCCAGCCCCCGGAGGGCATCACCGCCGGAGAGCTAGGCTGCTGTCTCATTGGGCAGGGAGTTGATTTTAACACCATGATCCTGTCCTGGGCCCAAATGGGCTATCTCTCCCTGGAGCTGGAGCTCAACCACCTGCGGCTGCACAAGCGCATGGACATGGGCAACGAGCGCAGCGAATTTGAAGTGCGCTGTTTCAAGACCCTCTTCGGTGGACGGCGCACCGTGGATGGCAGCGGCGAATACTACGCCCGGCTGGGCCGCAAGGCCGCACGCACCATCCCCCAGGCCGGAAATTATTTCCGCCGCCATTCCGGCAATCCCAATCTGTTCCGGTGTCTGGGTGCCGGCATCGGCATTTGCGCCGGGATCTCCCTTTCCACCGCTTTCGCCACGGACACTGCCTGGCGGGTGATCCTGAGCCTTGTGCTGATCCCTCTGGGCGCTGTGACCTGCTGGCATCTGCAAACCGTTCCCCGCTGTCTGCATCTTCGGCACAAAAACAGTCTGCCCGCCGCCATTGCCCTGACCGTTATCTGGTTCCTGTTGAGCATCTGGGCAGGAGAAGTGAATGTTGCCGTATTTGTGATCCTCTCCCAACTGCTCATCGGCCTTGCGGGGGCCTACGGCGGACGGCGCACGGAGCTGGGCAAGCAATCCATGAGCCAGGTGCTGGGTCTGCGGCGGTATCTGCGCAAGGTAAATGCCCAGGAGCTACAGCAGCTGCTTCAGGCAGATCCCGATTACTACTTCACCATGGCCCCCTGGGCCATCGCCCTGGGCGTGGACAGGCGTTTTGCCAAAGCCTTTGGGGAGCGGAAGATCCCCCCCTGCCCCTATTTGACCGTCAAATCCAGCCAGTCCATGACCGCCCGGCAGTGGAACACCCAGCTGCGGCAGACGATGGCCATTCTGGACGAGCGTCAAAAGCCCGCCCTGCTGCAAAAGATCCACAGAAAATAAACAAGATCCCATCCGAAAAGCATCGGATGGGATCATTATTTTACTTGGTGCCGAAGATCCGGTCGCCGGCGTCGCCCAAGCCGGGGACGATGTAAGCGTGCTCATTGAGCTTCTCGTCACAGGCAGCCAGGTACATCTCCACATCGGGATGGGCATCCTGGACGGCCTTGATGCCCTCGGGGCAGCCGATGACATTCATCATGATGATGTTCTTGCAGCCGTGCTTCTTCAGGAAGTCGATAGCCGCCACAGCGCTGCCGCCGGTGGCCAACATGGGGTCCACCACGAAAACCTGACGGCTTTCGATATCCTCCGGCAGCTTGCAGTAATATTCCACAGGCTGATGGGTCTCGGGATCCCGGTACAGGCCGATGTGTCCGATCTTGGCAGCGGGGATCAGGTCAACCATGGCGTCCACCATGCCCAGGCCCGCTCTCAAAATGGGAACGATCGCCAACTTCTTGCCCGCCAGCATCCGGCACTTTGCCGTGGTCAGCGGGGTCTGCACTTCCACTTCCACCGTGGGAAGATTGCGGGTGGCTTCGTAGCACATCAAGCCGGAAATTTCGTTGACCAGTTCCCGGAATTCCTTAACGGAAGTTTCCTTGTTGCGCAGAACTGCCAGCTTATGCTGAATGAGGGGATGATCCAAAACATATACATTTGCCATGGTTTTTTCTCCTTATTTTCTATTTTGTTTTTCAAGGCGTTCCCGCTCCGCCTGGCTGAGCCGCAGATACTGGGGGGCCAGGGTCACGGGGTCGTGGGGCTTTTCCTGGGCCAGAGCCGCAAGGCCGACACCCACTGCCCGCTGGTGCATCCGGCTCTCCGGGGGCAGCACCAACTGTGGAACACCTTCTAACAGAGTATTATAGCACAGAATGCTTCCGTCGCCAACCAGGAAAATGGGTTTTTCCAAAATTTTTATTTCTTTTTCCAGGTCAGCCAGGGCGATGGCCCGGTCTTCGGTGAGCCGTTCCAGCTTTCCGCAGTTTACATAAAATAGAGCGTTGTACACCTGGGCCCTTCTGGCATCCATCACCGGACACACATAACCCTCGTACACCCCAAGGCCCCGGGCCATGGCCTCCAGGGTGGACACGCCGTAAAGGGGGCACTGGGCACCCCAGGCAAAGCCCTTTGCCGCCGCCACGCCGATGCGCACGCCGGTGAAAGAGCCGGGGCCGTTGGCTACCGCCACCGCTGTGACATCCCCGGGTGTTTTGCCGCACTGGCGCAGCAGATCCTCCGCCATGACCATCAAGGTCTGGCTGTGGGTCAGGCCCGTATTCTGGTACTGCTCCCCCAGGAGCTTGTCCCCCTGAAAAAGTGCCACGGAAGCAGCCTTTGCCGATGTTTCAAATGCCAGCAGCATCCTCAATTCCCCCTTCAATGGTGATCTTTCTCTGGTTTTCCCCCAGTTTTTCAATGGTGACGGTGATGGGCTCCTCCATGGCATCCGCCACATTCTCGCTCCACTCCACGGCGCACACGCCGCCCCGCTCCAGATAGTCCTCCCAGCCGATGTCCCACAGGTCATCGGCGGAGCGGAGACGGTACATATCAAAATGGAACAATGGCAGCCGTCCGCCCAGGTATTCATTGACGATGGTATAGGTGGGGCTGGTCACCAGCTCCCGGCAGCCCAGCCCCCGGGCAAGGCCCCGGGTGAAGGCAGTCTTTCCGGCGCCCAGATCTCCCAGATAGGCGATGACCGTACCGGGTGTCAGGCGCTGCGCCAGTTGTTCCCCGACATTTTCCGTCTCTTCCGGGGAATTTGTGATATATTCCATAGATTTCTTCCTCTTTCGTGTCATTGGCTGTTCTTCAGCTTTTCCGCCTGATCGGCAGTGGCGAGGGTATCGATGATCTCATCCAGATCGCCGTTCATCACCGCATCGATCTTATAAACCGTCAGTCCCACCCGGTGATCCGTCACCCGGCCCTGGGGGAAATTATAGGTGCGGATGCGCTCGTTGCGCATTCCCGTGCCCACCTGACTGCGGCGCAGGCCGGTGTGGGCACTCTCGATCCGCTCCTGCTCGATCTCATACAGCTTGGATGCCAGCATCCGCATACATTTTTCCCGGTTTTGCAGCTGGCTCCGCTCCTCCTGGCAGGCCACCACTATGCCCGAGGGCTTGTGGATGAGCCGCACGGCGGAAGATGTCTTGTTCACGTGCTGACCACCGGCACCGGAAGCCCGGTAAACCTGCATTTCAATATCCGCCGGGTCGATCTGCACATCCACCTCTTCCATCTCCGGCAGCACCGCCACGGTGGCGGTGGAAGTGTGGACCCGTCCGCCGGACTCTGTCTCCGGCACCCGCTGCACCCGGTGCACCCCGGACTCATACTTGAGCCGTGACCAAGCACCCCGGCCGGAGATCACCAGATCCGCTTCCTTCACGCCCCCCAGCTCCGTCTCGTTGTAGTTCATCAGCTCTACTTTCCAGCCCCGAGCCCCGGCATACATGGAATACATCCGAAACAGGCTGTGGGCAAACAGGGCGCTTTCCTCTCCGCCCACGCCGCCCCGGATCTCCATGATGACATTTTTCTCGTCATTGGGATCTTTGGGCAGCAGCAGGATCTGAAGCTGCCGGTAGAGCTCCTCGCTTCGCTCCTTGGCCTCCTGATACGTCTGCTGGCAGAATTCCTTCATGCCCGGCTCCCCCATCAGGGTCTGGGCATCATCCATTTCTTCCAGCGCCGTCCCATAGGCATGGTAGCAGTCCACCACCGGCTCCAATTCATTTTTCTCCCGCAGCATGGCCGCCGCCTTTTTGGGGTCGGCGTAAAAATCCGGCTGCTCGGACTTGGCGCAGAGCTCTTCATAGCGCAGCGCCACGGCGTGTAGTTTTTCCAGCATAACCCGGCTCCTAAATCTTCGTAATTTTCTATATTATACACGCAAAAGCCTGACGATGCAAGAAACTTTCTGCGATCACACATTTCGACAGAAAATCCCCCTCCTTTCATGGTAGGATTGCCCTATCAAAGACCGGAAAGGATCGTGGTACTTATGATGGTGACGCTGGGCGTGTATCTGCGCCGGGGGCGGCGGCTGATGCGCCGCTGGGCGGCAGACCCAAGAGTTCATACCCTTTTACAGGGGGCGCTGTACCTGCTGTCAGGCTTTTTATCCAGCGGGGCAAGCCTTCTTCACTGGGCGCAGCCCCTCTCTCTGGGGCTGATCTGCACCCACAGCGGCTGGCCTGCGGCGCTCCTGACTCTGGGCAGCATAGGCGGAGCCTGCCTGTTTTGGGGCAGCGCCGGGACTCAGGGGATCTTGTGGGCGGTGCTGGCTCTGGGCACGGTACTGATACTGGGGGAACGGCCCGTTTTCCGGGAAACGCCCCTGCTGATGCCCGCTCTGGCGGGCTTTCTTGTGGCAGTGACCGGGCTGATCCTGCAATATCTGCATCTGGAAACGCCCCCGGTGACGGTCTATCTGCTGCGCATTGCCATGGCCGTATTCAGCTGCTTTGTTTTTTGCCGGGTGACCCGGCAGCAGGACCCGGTGACCCAATGGCTGGCCTGCGGCCTTGGGGTGCTGGCTCTGGCCCAGGTGATTCCCTTTCCATATCTGGGGCTGGGCTACATCGCCGCCGGGGCCATTGCCATGGCGGGAGCTCTTCCGGCGGCGGCGCTGGCGGGCCTTGCCCTGGATCTTGCCCAGGTGACCGCCGTTCCCATGGCTGCGGTGGTCTGCCTTTCCTACTTAACACGGCTGATCCCCGGCCTGCGCTCCAACTGGCGCTACACCGCCCCGGGATTTTGCTACCTGCTGATCATGGGGCTGTGCGATCAGTGGGACCCCTACCCTCTGCCGGGACTGATTTTGGGCGGTTTTGCCGCCATGGCCCTGCCGGGCAGACCGGAGCTGGCCCACCGCCGGGGAGAGACCGGGACGGCCCAGGTGCAGCTGGAAATGGTCTCCTCCGTCCTACAGCAGACCAGAGCGCTCCTCGCCCAGTCCGAAGAGGCACCCATTGACGAGCAAGCCCTGATCCTCCGGGCTGCCGAGCGTGCCTGCTCCAACTGTCCCAACCGAAAAAGCTGCCCGGAGCGGCCCCAGGATCTGCCTACTTCCCTGCTGCACAAGCCCCTGGGCAACGGTGCGGATCTTCCCTCCGGGTGCAAAAAATCCGGCCGTCTTTTACAGGAACTGCGCCGGAGTCAGGAGCAGCTGCGCTCTATCCGAGCAGACCGGGACCGTCAAACGGAATACCGCACAGCGGTGGAGCAGCAGTATCAGTTTTTAAGTGCTTACTTACAGGAGCTTTCCGACTCCCTGGCTCACCGGATGAGTGCGCCCAAGATCAACTTCCAGCCGGAGGTTTCCAGCTGTTCCGCCAGTCTGCACCGCAGCAGCGGCGACCGCTGCCTGTGGTTCGCAGGGGTACAATGTAAATACTATGTGCTGTTGTGCGACGGCATGGGCACCGGGGCAGAAGCCGCCCGGGATGCCCAACAGGCAGCGACCCTCTTGCGGCGGCTGCTGGGGGCAGGTTTCCCGGCAGCCCACGCCCTGAAAAGTCTCAACAGTCTCTGCGCCCTTCAGGGCCGGGCCGGAGCCGTAACGGTGGATCTGGCGGAGCTGCGGCTGGACACCGGGAAAGTCACCCTCTACAAATGGGGGGCTGCCCCCTCTTATATCATCAGCCGGGGGGAATCCATCCGGGTGGGCTCCGCCACGCCCCCGCCGGGGCTGTCCGTTGCCGATGGGCGGGAAGCGGTGGAACGGCTTTCTCTGCGCCGGGGGGAGACACTGGTGCTGCTCAGCGACGGTGCCGGGGGCGAAGAAGCCCTGCACCGGGCCTGGCAGGAAGCCGCGCCTCCTGCCGGAGATCTGGCTGCCCGGATCTTGCAGTACAGCAGTCCCAGCGCCGATGATGCCACCGTGGCGGTGATCCGGCTCCACGGCGTTGCCTACCCGGAACTTTGATTGCTCCCCAGAGCCTTCTCCTTTTGGGGAAGGCTTTGGTAGTAGCCATCCGTTCCATTGTAGGGCGGGGGTACGCCCCCGCCGCCCAGGTACGATAATCGCTCTGCTACCATGCCCCACCGTACCAAAATATTTGTCATTTCGAGCGAAGCGAAGTCGAGAAATCTACGCATTACTGGGACATTTCATGTAAAATCAGTGCCAAGATCCCTCGGCTGCGCTCGGGATGACGTAGGTTTAAGATGGTGCAAGCAGTTCCCCAAGGCCCTCCCCTTTGGGGAGGGTGGTCGATCGCAGCGAGGCCGGGAGAGGTCGGGGACCTTTCGCCATATTTCTTCAAAAATACCCCCTGTCCGCAGACCAATGTCATTAAGTTAAGGCAACACCGCATAAATGCAAAAATCCGCATTATACAGTAGGTGCCAAATTAAAACTGTGGATAATCTCTAAGGAACCTCTGAATAATTCGCTATAATTTATCTTGTTTCGGCTGTCGACCC
>CAZVAB010000042.1:0-9877 GCA_964625045.1 uncultured Oscillospiraceae bacterium
TGCCAGCTCCCCTTGGGCACAAGGGGAGCCTTGGGCGCTCCTGCGCCAGAGTATCAACGCTCATTCTTTGACAGTCTCAGGGGGGCAGCACTTCGGAGCTGCCCCCTTGTTGCATTGGGGTGATTTTGGTGCTATAATGGTGGAAAGGGAGTGATCACATGGTTTGTCCCATTTGCAAAGATATCCTGTTTCTTTCTCAAAAGTCCACCCCGGCGACCGAGTCCGACTTACCGGTTGCCCAGGATCTTCTGGACACCCTGCAATCCCACCGGGATGGGTGCGTGGGTATGGCCGCCAACATGATCAGCGTTGCCAAAAATATCATCGTCTTTGACAATGACGGTGTGGACATGGTGATGTTCAACCCCAGGATTGTCAAGTGTTCCGGCCCTTACAATGCGGAAGAGGGCTGTCTATCCCTGTCCGGCACCCGAAATACCCAACGCTACCAGAGCATCAAAGTCCAGTACCAGAACGACAAATTTCAAACCCGCTTAAAAACCTTCACCGGATGGACGGCCCAGATCATCCAGCATGAGATCGATCATCTGAACGGCGTGATTATTTGATACCAAACAGGTCATACTACATACAGAAAGGGTGTTTTGATGATCCAAACCGACGAAATTCTGGCTTCTGCCAAAGAACTGAACGATACCATCCTCTCCCACCGCCGGGCGCTCCATCGCCAGCCGGAGGTGGGCGGGCATTTGCCCCAAACCGCCGCCTATGTCACAGAGCAGCTGCGGTCCCTTGGATATGAGCCCCAGCAGATCTGTGACAGCGGCATCGTCGCCACCATTACCGGCAAGGACACCGGCCGCTGCATCCTGCTTCGGGCGGATATGGATGCCCTTGCGGTGACAGAGCAGGCGGATGTCCCTTTCCGCTCCGAAAACGGTGCCATGCACGCCTGCGGTCACGATATGCACGCCGCCATGCTTCTGGGTGCCGCCGCGCTGCTGAAACAGTACCAGTCTCAATTGAATGGCACGGTCAAGCTAGTATTCCAGCCGGACGAAGAGGGCTTCACCGGCGCAAAAACCATGCTGAAAGCAGGTGTGCTCCAAAATCCCGCCCCCCAGGCAGGATTTGCCCTCCATGTTCACTCCGGCACACCGTCCGGGCTGCTGCTGTGCGGCAAAGGGACTTTTATGGCAGGCTGCACCCTCTTTCGCATCCGTGTTCAGGGCAAGGGCTGCCACGGTGCCATGCCGGAAACAGGCATTGACCCCATCAACATCGCCGCACACATTTACACAGCACTGCAAACCATCATTGCCCGGGAAATTCCCGCCAAAAGTCCCGCTGTCGTGACCATCGGCAGTTTCCAGGCCGGGCAAGCCCCCAACATCATCCCGGAAGAAGCCGTGCTGGAAGGTTCCATCCGCTGCTTTGACCGGGATCTGACCGCCAAAATTTTTGCGCGCATCGATGCCATTGCCAGCGGCATTGCCACATCTTTGGGGGGCAGCGCAGCGCTGACAGAGCTTGCCTCCGCCCCTCCCCTGGTCAATGACCCAACGCTAACTGACCGGATGGTGGATCTTGCCCAGGAGCTGCTAGGTGCGCAGCGGGTATACCGCATGGACGAGGGAGGCATGGGCTCCGAGGATTTCGCCTCCTACACCTACGAGCTGCCCTGCGCATATCTGCTTTTGGGTGCAGGAACCGCCCAGGAAAACCCGGCCTACGGGCAGCCCATGCACAACGAAAAGGTGGTTTTCAACGAAGAGATTCTCCATTTGGGTGCCGCGCTGGAAGCATACTGCGCCGTCCAATGGCTCTGTGACAACTGAATCACGCAACGAAATGCGGTAGTGAGTTTCCTCACTACCGCATTTTTATTGGTTTTGCGTGTTCAGATCATTTGACTTTTTTCTTATTGTCATAGCGGATCAGCATGATTGCTGCGCCGCAGGCAATGCCCATCATGGTCAGATACAGGCTCGGTGCCATCTCGTCACCCGTCTTGGGCGGATCGTCGTCAGGATCTTCCTGCTTGGGCGTGTAGTCATAGACATTTTCAAACGCCGCCACAGCCTGCTGCACAACTGTCTCGCCCTGCTTTACCTCTGCCACCAGGGAGTTATCCTCACCCAGGGAGATGGTGATGGTAATATGGTAAGAAGCAGTGCTGTAAGACACATTGGCTCTTCCGTCATTGACTTCCGTCAGCTGATAGTGGTAAACCTTACCGATATCATCTTCGCTGAAGGTCAGGGTAAAGACTGCCTTGCCGTCCTTGCCGGACTTAACCGTGATGCCGTCCTTTGCATCCAGTGCCTTGAGCAGGAACTGGAAGTTCTCCGGGCCGATCTTCTCGGTGCCCTTGTTCTCCACGGTCTTTTCCACCTGGATATCCACCGTGATGTCCGCAGGCTTGGGCGTGTAAACATTCGTGAACACCACTTCGTCCACTGCCTTATCGCTGCCGGCCTTGGTGATCTTCGGTGCGGATGCCACCAGCCTGCCGTTTTCATCGTCCTTCACTTGGATGGACACATGGTAAACGGTGTCATCAAAGGTGACCCGGTCTGCCTTCACAGTCTGGTCCTCGCGAATCACGAAGTAGTAGGTCTTCGCTTCGTTGAAGGTCAGTGCATCGAAGGTAAAGCTGCCGTCTGCCTTGTTCACTGCCATCATGGGAGCCGTCCCCTCTGCCACCGCAAAGGATTCGTTTGCAGCGTACAGCAGGAAGTTGAACTCGCCGCTCAGCAGATCTCTGCCATTCAAAATCTTCTTGCCGGTGAGACTGACTGTTGCGCTGGCTGCGTCATAATGGTTGGTGAATACGATTTTTTCTGCCTTGGAGCTCTCTGTGCCCAGAACACGGGTCATTTCCGTATTCTTAACCACCAGTTGGCCCTTGCCATTGTCCTCAACGGTCACGGTGATCCGGTACATAGCTGCGTCATAGCTGACACCACCAATGGGAGACTGGCTGTTTTCCTTGATAACGAAGTAATAAACACCAGCCGTATTGAACTTCACAGCATCAAATTGGAAGCTGCCGTTAGCGCCGTTGGGCACGGACTGGATGGCGTTGCCGTCAATGGTGAAATTCTCCGTGGCCTTGTACAGGTCGAACAGGAAGTCATTCTCCTTCAGCTGGCGAATACCCTCCAGGATCTTGCTGCCTGTAAATACCTTCTCTGCCGCCTGGGACTGATACTTGTTGGTGAAGTTCAGCCCGTTCAGGCTGGTCTCACCCGCCACGGTTGCACTGGCAGTCACGCCGCCCGCACCGTTGTCCGTCACACGAACAGTCAGATGGTACTCCTTATCGGAATAGGTCACACCATCGATGGTGGTACCCGCATTCTTCTCAAGCAGCACATAGTAGTAAATCTTTCCTGCATCCTGGGGACCGTAAGTGAGCTTGATTTCAAACAGGCCGGTCTCATGGTCCGCAACAGCACTCTTAATGGGGGTATCGCTCTTGACGAAGTTTTCATCAACCTTGAACAGCTGGAAGGTGAATTGGTCCGCCGCAGTCAGATCTCTGCCATCCATGTCCTTCTTGCCGGACAGAACCACCGTTGCATCCCCTGTCACCTTGTATTCGTTGACGAACTTGATCTCAGAGGCAGGTACGCCGTCAGCATGGTAAATATGCACCGTGGACAGCAGATTGCCCATGCCGTTATCCTTGACTTCCACCCAAACCCGGTAGACCTCATCATCATAAGTAACGCCATTGATGCACTGTCCGCCGTTCACCTCAGACACCAGATAATAGTAGTTGCCAGCCCTGGTGTAATCGATGGCTGTAAAAGTGATGTTACCGCCAGCGCCATTGGCAACGGTCTGTATCTTTTGGCCCTTGACCCAGTTTTCGTTTGCCTGGTACAGATCGAATTTGTATTCTCCGCCCTTGAGGTTGTTATCCACCTTACCTGTCAGGTTCTTGTTACCGCTGATCTGTTCGGTGGTCTTTTCCGGCTCATACTTGTTTACGAAACGGATCTCGTCCACCTGGCTTGTGCCCTTGGTGATGGTCTGGGATTCGATCACCAATGCGCCCTCGCCGTTATCCTTGACCTTCACAGTGACCGTAAAGGTGCTTTCGTCATAGGTGATACCCAGCAGCTGGCCTGCGGGCTTATACTCCGTCACCGTATAGACATAGGTGCCGGGCTGATCGTAGGAGATTGCCGGGAACTGGAAGCCGCCATCAATATAGTTCTTGGTTGTCCACGTATTGGGGATGGACACCAGCTGGCCATCTACGGAGTATTCCTTCAGGATGAAGGTAAACTCGTCATTGATCAGCTTCTTGCCTTCCAGAGTCTTGCCGCCCTGGATAACATTGGTCACTGGTTTTGCCTTGTAGGTATTTTTGAATTCAACCTTGTAACCGGGAGTATTATTCACTTCATAGGTTGCCTTCAGTTCACCGTTTACATCCGCCACCATAACGTCAATGCGATAGGTGTTGGTATCAACAGTAACACCCTTGCCATCTGTGCTAGTCTCCACAATGTTGTAGTAGTAGTGACCAGCCTTGACAAACTTCAGCGTATTGTCGAACGTGACCTTGCCGCTGGCATCGTTGGTTCCCCTCAGGAGCACATTGCCATTGATATCCTTGACTGCAAAGGTAAACTCCCCTGCCTTCATATCTCTGCCGGACAGAACCTTGGATACAAAATCGATTGCCAGTTCCGTTTCCTTTGCCTTGTAGTTATTGGTAATGGTCACTCTGTTGTTCGATGCATCGGGATAGGTCACTGTTGCGTGCAGCTTGCCAGAAGTCTCTGTGACTGTTACCAGAACTTTGACAGCTTCATCGCTGTAGGTCATGCCGTTGATGCCCACAGTGGGCTTCTTTTCCTTCACATAGAAGGTGTAAACGCCCGATGCGCTGAACTGGATGTTGATCATTGCTTCGCCGATATCATCGCTGGGTGCAGCCAGGATTGCCTTGATGCCGTTGTGATTTACAGTGATCTCATGGCCCTTTTCATCATACAGGCCAAAGGTAAAGCCACTCAGACTCGGCGCACTGCTGGAATGATCCGTGATCTTCTTCTGGATATTGATGGATGCCCAGGCGAACTCGCTCACTTCCTGTGTATTCTCAAAGTCCGCCGTAATGACATACTGATCATTACTGTTCTTCTGGAAATCCTCTTGGGTCAGCGTATTGGTGACCTTTACGATCTCCAGCTTGCCATCCATATTCGCATCGCCCACATGGACGGAGAAGGTATGCACCGTTCTGTCATAGCTCATGGCGCTGATACGATTGGATTCCTCCGGGATCAGCTCCCGCACCTGATAGGCATACACGCCAGGGGCTTCGTAAACTTCGCCGCTCATGTCAAAGGCGTAGGTATGGTTTGCCTTATTCACCGTAACGGTAGACACCGGCTGCCATGCGCCGTTCACATTGCGCTCCAGAATGAAGGTGAAGGTATAAGTGTTCAGCCAGTCGGTGATTTCTATGCCGTTGGTCTGCTTTACGACTTTTTTGCCGCTCAGGAGCAAATTCACAGGAGAAACCTGTGCAGGCACATACGCATTGCTCACGACAACGGAAGACATGTGGCCCTTTTCAATGGTCACAATGCCATTGCCTTCCACACCGTTGTCCCAGTAGGTAGCGGTGAAGCCATTGGGAATATTCTTCTCTACGACGGTCACTTTGGTACCTGTGGGCAGGCCCAGGATCTTCACCTGTTCATTGTCCTTCAATGTCACCTCAAAGACGCCGTTGCTGTCCGTACTGACGGTGCCTTCCTGCCCATCCATTTTTTCGATGGTGAAGGTCTGATTGGCAGTGCCCACGCCCGTGAGGGTGACCTGCATGGTAAAGACCTTGTCCGCCGGGATCTCATAGTCATCACCCAGCTTGTGCTCCACCCTCTTACCGATGGTCACTTCACCTGTGCCTCTTTTATCGTTGACAAAGGACACATTTGCCAGTTCATTTTTCTTCACGGTCACGGTATTAGTAGTGGACAAACCATTGGCACTGGCTATATAATCAACAGTCTCTTCTTCCCGGACCTCGATGATGTCCCCGTCGGTCATGCCGCCGATGTACAGTGTTTCCCCAGCCTTTATCGCTACGGGTGCCTTACCGTTTGCAAAGGTCACCTGGGTGTTTTCCCAGCTTCCGTCGCTACGGAGCCACATGGCGGGGTAAGTATTGTTATCGGTTGCATTGGTGGTATTCTTCAAGTTAAAGGTAAATGCTTCGCTGGGCGCTGCCACGCCATTTGCCATGGTCTTGGTCAGCTTGATGCCCGTTTCAGGCTGAATGGTAACACGGCCATTGTTGCCCAGGGTCGCGCCCACATAGTAGCTCTTACCTGTGGTGTCACTCTCGTTTGCATGGACAAAGGGAACCGCAGACCAGTCGAGGGTGCCAGAGGGATTGCTGTTGTTTTCCTTGTCTCTTGGGGGGTCCACATTGATACGGATCTTGCCCGCCGGGATGTGCCAGCTGCCATCGGTATCCCGCACTGCATCCTTCAAGTATTCAGCCGCAATGGGGTAATACTTGACCTCCTGCTTCACGGTGCTTCCGGTCTTGGAATAAACCGTATAGGCCCGGTACATGGTGCCGCTGGGCTGTGCCTCGCCCTTGTAGAGCGTTCCGCTCTTATTAGAATAGATCTTGCAGTTTTCCTGATAATAGTAGTGCTCATTCTGCTTGGCGGGGTTGAAGTAACCATAGGTGTTCAGATTATCCCACTCAATGGTATTGTCACGATCCCACCGGTTGGTGAAGAAGCTGATCTTGCCATCGCTGACGCTGCCATCTTCTTTCAGGTATTCGCCCGAGACGATCTCCTTAACATTGAAAGCATTGATATCTTCCCGAAGGGCTGCCTCATAGATCAGGCGGATGGGCTCCTTTGCGCCCGTTGCTTCCAGCTTCTCGACGTTCTGGTTTTTATCCAGGGTGACCTGGTAGTTCACCACAGGCACCAGAGCCGCAGGAACCGCAAATGCCACAGTCACGTCGCCAGTCTGGATATTGGTCATGACCCGCACGGTGGCGTACATCATATTCGTCTTGGACACGCCGTGTTCTTCGTCCACTTCGCCCAGATAGCTGTAGGACTTAACGGTGTAGACCGCATTGGGGAACTGAGAAAGATCCGTCTTGCCATCCTCGTAGAAGCCCAGATAGCTCTGATCCTCTGCCGCGATCCAGCCGATGTAGTTGGAGTAATGATTCAAATCGGTCCAACTCAGCTGTCCTGCACGGTATGCGTTTGCGATCAGGGATCTGGCTTCTTCAAGCTCCAAACCCAGTCGCTTCTGCACCGACCAGACAAACTCATTGCCCACTTCGGTAGGCGCATTGGTGGTGCCCAGGCCGCCAGTAGCAATGGCCTTTGCCATCTCTGCGCCGGAGAACAGCGCGTTATGGATCAGGATGCCCTTGATATCCACCACTTCCATGTACCGACCGATGCAGTCCACAAAGGAAATGTAGCCGGAAAGCTCCTCGCTCTCCTCGATCAGCGTGGGGAAGTAGCTGGATTGCAGCTGGATACTTGCAACGATATCCTTGAACGCATTCTGTAAAGAAGCGCTGTTGTCTGCCGCAAAATACTTGTCCACATAGTAGTGTTCCAGCGCTGTGCTGATTTTGGTAATACTAACGTTGACACTTTTATTCTTCCTATCATCGATTGAATACACACTTTCACTGCCAACATCTATCGTATCTCCTACCGTGGCAGACTCGTATTTCGTCCAAAAATCGTTCACTGCTCTAACTTTTTGAGAATTGGATTTCATGGCAGGGTTCAACACGATTTGGGCATATTCCTCACTGCTCACTCCCAAACCCAATGTATAAAACAGGCAGCTGTCGCTTCCATACTTCTCTTCAATCTTTGCTTTGGCATAGGCAGCGGTTAACTGCGTTGTAAATGCCAAGCCTTTGCTTGTATCCGAACCATTACCCAGTGTATACTGACCGGGGTTGGTAAAGCTGGAACTGGCCAAAGTCGGTGCACCATCGGACATGAGCACCAGGATGGGCTTGCGCTTCAGCGTTCCCAGGGTCGGATCAATCACAGTGGTCTCATTTGACGAAGCCGTAAACTGGTTCATGGCCAACATAATGCCCTTCTGGATATATGTAGCGCCTGTAACATCTTTGCTTGCCGAAGAAGGACTAGTGTTTGTGTTTTCAATTTTCACACTTTCGCTCAGACTTACCGTATTTTTGCTACAGTTCAGATACTGGGCATCCTTGCCAGTTGTGTAGCGACCAAGAGGAAGCATTAAAACAGCGGCATCGCTATTTGTATTGCTATATCTAGTGCCAGAATACAGCACCACGCCCACCCGGTTGTATTTATTGGCTTCCAACAGGGACTTGATGCTGTCATTGGCAGCTTTCACCATGTTCGTTGCGTCCGAGCCTTGCATGGAGCCACTAATGTCCAGTACGAGCATCGTATCAGTAGGCGCATAAGAGCTACCAGTGATGCTCTTGGTGGAAGCCATGGCGGACAGGGCCACCAGGAAGTTCTGAACCTTATCCCGGCTGATCTCCGTCTGCGCCGTACCGGTTCCAAAGGTCATATTTCCTGCCACGACGGACTTATCCAGCCATACCTTGCCGGAGTTCTCCGTGGAGGGGTTATCGATGGGGAACAGGTCTTTCCATGCGTCCATTGTGGACTTGTCCGCCACCAGATCCATGCCATTCACAGATGCGGCGGAAGATTTTGTAATTAAAACCTGCAGCGGGAACAAGGACAGGACCATTGCCAGTGCCAGCACCCAGCTTAAAACACGATGTGAAAATTTGTAATTCGTTTTCATAAGGAATTCCTCCCATTTCGGTATCAATACAGTTCTTTTTCAAGTGCTTTTTATCTTGTACTTCGCATCGCGTCAAATCTCATGGAAGACCAGCGCCGCGCCAGCGGTGTTATCCAATTACGCGCCCGGGTTCGATATTCTTCTTTCATCCAGCCGCTCCTTTCTCCTCCTATACACAGGGGGCACTCTTTTCTTTTAGGTTACAGGTTGATTTTCATTGCCAGAGATCATCGTGTTTCCAAAAAGCATCTTCCACATGAAACTCATACTGCTCGGTGATCTGCTGAACACCCAGCTTGATCAACTCCATCTGGGATTTTAAATAGTATTCATCGTCGAACAGGGAAAAGTGGATGCACGCCCGAACGAAGACGAATATCAGCGGTGTTGTGATCTGGTACGGAATGTTGATCCGGCTTTCCAGCTGCTTGGCATACTCGGTGTAGCGCCTGTTAACGCCCTGGAAGAACTTTTTCCCGTACTCGTTATACTTGGGGTGGGTGTAGATCTGGTACATCAGGCGGTATTTCTTCCCGTGGTGCTTTGCCGTCCAGTATGGGATCTCCTCGATGAAACGCACCACATCGGAACGGTCTTTGGGCGCACGCTCCATAAACTCCTGCTCCACCATGGTCATGCAGTACTCCGTGGACTGGACGATCAGATCATCCAGATCGTTAAAATAGGTGTACAGGTTGCCCGGGGTACAGCCGCAGGCTTTGGCCAGCGTTTTGACGCCTGTTCCGTTCAAGCCGTTCTCTGCGTAGCACTCGTAGCACTTGACCATGTACTCGATTTTCTTCTCTTGATGCTGCTCTTCATTTCGGTATCTCATGCGCGCCCCCCTGACTAAACGTTCATTCAGTTTATATAAAATATATATCATAATGGACAAAGAAAGTCAATATTCTTCTTTCCTTTTTGTTCGACTTTTTTCGGCAAGTGTTTTTCTACCGCAATCACATTGTCAAAAAGTATTTTTCCCTCACGCACACGCCCCATTGCCCCATCAGGACATTCAAAAAGGGGCTGTTGCAAAATTCGATTTTTGCAGCAGCCCTTTTTGCCGGTTCAC
>CAZVAB010000043.1:0-9833 GCA_964625045.1 uncultured Oscillospiraceae bacterium
TTAGATGGTGTACCCGCTCCCTTGAGCCTTCTCCGGCGGAATTTTATGCGCAAAAAACGCTCTGCACAAGCAGAGCGTTTTCGTTTGATACGGTCATGCCAACAGGAAGTACAGCAGCACCACGGCACCCAGAACGATCCGGTACACGCCAAAGACGGAGAAGCTGTGCTTGCGGACATATTCCATCAGAGACTTGATGACCACCAGGCTGACGATGAAGGACACAATGCAGCCCACGATCAGCACCGCCACTTCCGTGCTGGAAGTTTCCACACCCTTGAGGAGGTACTTCAGCAGCTTCAGGCCGCTGGCACCCACCATGGTGGGGATAGCCATGAAGAAGGAAAATTCTGCGCCGGCGCTGCGGCTGGCACCCAGAATGATGGCACCTAAGATGGTGGAGCCGGAGCGGGAGGTGCCGGGGATCAGGCTCAAACACTGGAACGCACCCATGAGCAGGGCGGTGCGGTAGTCGATATCATGGACATTTTTGATCTTGAAGCTGCGGCTGGCGTTCCATTTTTCCACAAACAGGAATGCCACACCGTAGACGATGAGCATGATGGACACCACGATGTAATTATAGAAGTGCGCTTCCATCCAATCGTCCAGAGCAAGGCCAATGACGGCGGAGGGGATCACAGCCACTACCACTTTGAACCACAGATCCCAGGTGGCCTTTTTCTGCTTCACGCTTTTGGTGGGGGAGAAGGGATTGAGCTTGTGGAAAAACAGCACGATGACAGCCAGGATCGCACCCAGCTGGATCACCACCTGGAACATCTCATAAAAGGCTTCGCTGACATCCAGCTTCACAAATTTGTCCAGCAGGATCAGGTGACCGGTGGAGGAGACAGGCAGCCACTCGGTGATGCCCTCGACGATGCCGAAGAGAATGGCCTTTAAAATTTCAAAAAACATAGTCATATCCTTTCTATACAGGCGTGGCCCGGAGTTGCCTATATCATACTCCCAAAGGGGCAACTTTGCAAGAAAAAATTGCCTGTTCACAATTTCGGGGCCAAGACTTAAAAATTTGTTCATGACAATCCGGGAAAATCGGCTATAATGATAAAAAAAGAAAAGTATCGGTTTTCAGGAGGTATGACCAATGGCGATTTCTGTTTTAATCGTGGAGGATGACCACAACATTGCGGAGCTGCTGCAAATGTATCTGGAAAAAGAGGGCTACGCGGTGACCACCGCGTCCGATGGCGGTCAGGGACTTGCCAAATACCGGGCCATCAAGCCCGATCTGGTGCTGCTGGATGTGATGATGCCTGTGATGGACGGCTGGGCGGTCTGCAAGGCCATCCGGGCTGAGGATACCACCCCCATCATTATGCTCACTGCCAAGAGCGAGACCAACGACAAGGTGCAGGGCCTCAAGTCCGGTGCCGACGATTACATCACCAAGCCCTTTGAAATGAAGGAGGTACTGGCCCGGGTGGAGGCGGTGATGCGCCGTACCGGCGGAGTCAGTACCGAGAAAAAAGCCCGGCGGCTGACCTTTGACAAGCTGATCGTGGACATGGATGCCTTTGAGCTGACGGTGGACGGCAAAAAAGTGGATACGCCCCCCAAGGAGATGGAGCTGCTGTACTACCTGGCATCCTCTCCCAACCGGGTCTACACCCGCAATCAACTGCTGGATGAGGTTTGGGGCTTCGATTACTTCGGTGACTCCCGGACGGTGGATGTCCACGTGAAGCGGTTGAGAGAGAAGCTGGAAGGTGTCTCCGACCAGTGGTGCCTGAAGACCGTCTGGGGCGTTGGGTATAAGTTCGAGGCGAATAATCAATGAAAAGCACGTTCAGTCGGCTGTTTGTAACGGTCACCATCCTGATCTTAACGGCGATGATGCTCATTGGCGTGGCGTTTCAGGTGCTTGCCAGCAAGTATTTGACCCAAACCGCCATTTCCTCTCTGGAAAATGACTGCCAGGTCATCGCCCAGCTGGTGCAGGCGTGCTATTCCGACCAGGGGATTTCCACCCAGGATTTTTACATGGCGCTGACCGTGGCGACTTCCGTCTCCGAGGCGGACGCAGTGATCTGCAATGCCCAGGGTGAGCTGCTGATCTGCGCCGAGTCCCCCATGGGCTGTGAGCACCGGGGGTTAAAGCTGGACAGCGACTACCGGGAGCGGATCTTTGCCACCGGCGGATGCACGGATACCGGCAAGATCCGGGGGCTGTATGACGATGTGCGCTATGTGGTGTCGGTGCCGGTGCTGGATGAAAAGACCGGTGCCCGTCTGGCGATCGTCATGGCATCCTCCACAGTGGACAACGCTTTGGCGAGCTTGAATAAGATCACGGAGATCTTTATGGGGATCTCCCTGTTGGGCGTGGGCATTTCCGTGGTGGCAATGGCATTTTTTGCCCGCAAGCAGGCCAATCCCCTGCGGCACATGGCCCAAACCGCCAGCGCCTTTGGTCATGGCGATCTGACGGCCCGTGTACGCACCGACGGAAACTATTCCGAAGAGGTGGAGGAGCTGGCGCTGGCCTTTAACAACATGGCCTCGTCCCTGCAAAAGAGCGAATATCAGCGGCAGGAATTTGTGGCCAATGTGTCCCATGAGCTGAAAACCCCCATGACCACCATTTCCGGCTATATCGACGGTATTCTGGACGGGACGATCCCGCCGGAAAAGACCCGGCAGTATTTGACCATCGTGTCCGATGAGACAAAACGCCTGAGCCGGCTGGTGCGCAGTATGCTGGATATTTCCCGGCTACAGGATCAGGGGGGCATGACGGAGGAACAGAAGACCCGCTTCGATGTGACGGAGCTGGCGGGTCAGGTGCTCATTACCTTTGAACAGAAGATCAATGGGAAGAATCTGGATGTTCAGGTGGAGATGCCGGAACATCCGGTGTATACCCGGGCCAATCAGGATGCCATCAACCAGGTGATCTACAATCTGGTGGATAACGCGGTGAAATTCTGCCCCCGGGAGGGTGTCCTTGCGCTGACCGTCCGGGAGGGGGGCAACAAGGGGTACCTGTCTGTGGAGAACGACGGCGAGACCATCCCGCCGGAGGAGCTTTCCATGGTGTTCGAGCGGTTCCATAAGATCGACAAGAGCCGCTCCGCCAACCGGGACAGCTGGGGCCTGGGCCTTTATATCGTGAAAACGCTGGTCAACTCCCATGGGGAGAACATTTCCGTGACCAGTGACAACGGAAAAACCAGCTTTACCTTTACATTGCCCCTGGTGCCCTGAAGCGTGCCGGGAAGCTTTTTAATTTATCAAATTTTATGAGGTCATGATATGGATAAACACAATCGATCCGAGATGGACCCCTGGGAACGCCATTCCTACGGCAACGGCTCCACGAAGCCACCGAAAAATCACGGCGGGATCATCGCACTGGTGCTGATCGTGGCGATTTTTCTGTGCGGTGTGGCATCGACACTGAATTTGCTGCCTGCCGAGAATGTGGTGGAGACACCGGGTTCCACCGGAGGGCTGGGCTTTTCTGGGGATGAAAGCGTGGGGGCAACCATCCAGACGGGTAATCCTCAGCAGACACCCCAGATCACGGCCCCCAAAGATGGGGCGCAGGTGCAGATCAATGATCCCCCGGGGGAAAGCGAGACCAAGACCCTGCAGCAGATCTATAAAAAGAATATCCCCTCGGTGGTGTCCATCCTCTGCCAGCAGAACAGTTCCAGCTCCAGCGGTACCGGTGTGGTGCTTAGTGCCGACGGCTACATCATCACCAACGCCCATGTCATCGAGGGAGCCACCGCCATCCAGGTGTTGCTGACGGACGGCCGGACGATGGAGGCCTGCGTGGTGGGCAGCGATACCTTCTCGGATCTTGCGGTGCTGTATGTCCAGGCGGAGGATCTGAGCCCGGCGGAATTTGGCAATTCCGACACTCTGGAGGTGGGAGAGCTGGCGGTTGCCATTGGAGATCCCCTGGGTGTGGATTTCCGGGGCACCATGACGGATGGCATCATTTCCGCCATCAATCGGGATGTATATACCAATGGACGCACCATGACATTGATCCAGACCAATGCAGCCCTGAACCCCGGCAACTCCGGCGGCCCGCTGATCAATTGCTTCGGGCAGGTCATTGGCATCAATACCATGAAGATCGGCGTGTTTTCGGACAGCTCCGGCGTGGAGGGACTGGGCTTTGCCATCCCCTCTGTGACGGTGAAGCAGATCGTGGATCAGCTGCTGACCCAGGGCTATGTGTCCGGGCGGCCCAGCCTTGCCCTGGAGGGCCAGTGGGTATCGGAGTTCCAGCAGCAGTTCCGCCGCCTGCCCGCGGGGCTTTATATCACTGGGGTGCCGGAAAATTCCAACATCCAGCCCCGGGATATCCTGCTGGCCATTAACGGCACCCGGATCACGGATGAAGAAGAACTCAACGCCGTTTTGTATGCCCATCAGGTGGGCGATGAAGTGAATTTGACCCTCTACCGCTCCGGCAGAGAGGTCACAGTGAAACTGACCTTGATCGAGGCCACAGGCTGAATAGAAAAGGAAGATCATCATGGAACCACTTTACAGTAAAACATTTCAGATCCCCAATTCCGCAGTGGATCGCTTCGGGCGGCTGAAAGCCAGCCACATTCTGGACTATGTGCAGGAGGTGGCGGGGGATCACAGTGCCCTTTTGGGCACGGACCGGCAGGCGCTGACCCAGCTGAATTTGTTCTGGGCGGTGATCCGGCACCGGGTGCAGATCCAGCGGCTCCCCGGGGCGGGAGAAACGATCCGGGTGGAGACCTGGCCCATGCCCACCACCCGCACTGCCTATCCCCGCTCCACCGTGTGCTATGACCAACAGGGAAACGAATGTTTCCGCTCCATCAGCCTGTGGGTGCTGATGGACCGGGATACCCGGGCTATGGTGCTGCCG
Organism: uncultured Oscillospiraceae bacterium; assembly: GCA_964625045.1. Classification (GTDB taxonomy): domain Bacteria; phylum Bacillota; class Clostridia; order Oscillospirales; family Oscillospiraceae; genus Faecousia. Next base: position 4,889 of record CAZVAB010000043.1, read on the forward strand.
GGAAAGAGCGGCGTGGAGGTGCAGGGCCTGCTTCGGGGCAGTGAGCTGGCGGTGCCCGGCTCCATGGTTCCCCGGGAGATGGCGGAGGAAGATCGGCGTACCGTGCGCTTTACGGATCTGGATATCAACGGTCACATGAACAACTGCCGGTATCTGGACTGGATCACGGATCTGCTGCCCAGCTCCTTTTATGAAGATCACAGCATCCGGGAATTTACCGTGTGCTATCTGTCGGAGCTGCGGGAGGGGGAACGGCTGGCGCTCCACTGGGAGCTGCGGGATGGCCCCATGCTGCAAGTGGAGGCCCAGCGGTGCGACGGCGCCGGTTCCACCGGCCACAGCCGTGTGTTTTCCGCACGAATTGAGCTGCAAGATGTTGTTCTGTAAACCTTTCTGGGTTTTCCACAGGGATGTGTGAAAATATGGGATAAAAGTGAATGCCCCCTGCAAAGCCCTTGGTTTTGCAGGGGGTTTACCCATGGGGGTTGTGGAAAAGGTTGTGGAAAATGTGGAAAACTCCCTGTGGAAAAACCTGGGGCATAACAAATCTGTCTACAATTTATGTCAACTTTTGTTCCCGCAACCCATTGTTTTTTATGGTAAACAGGAAGGGGAAATTTGTAAAATCTTTGCCGGCGGCACTTGACCGGCGAAAACCGCCGTGCTATATTGTGTACCGTGGGGATGATGCCCTTTCCCACGATCATAACAGTTTCAGGAGTGTTCTTATGAAGCATCTGAAAAAGCTGCTGACTTATCTGGTCATCCTTGGCTGTGCGGTGTTGTGCGCCCTTAATTATGAGTTGTTCGTTTTCTCCAACCGGTTCGCTCCCGCTGGCCTGAACGGTATTTGCACCATGATCCAGCACCTGTCTGGCATCAGCGTGAGCTACTTGAGCCTGCTGATCAACCTGCCTCTGGCACTGCTGGTCTTTTTCCTGGTGAATAAGAAGCTGGCGGTGCGGAGCATGGTCTATGTGCTGGCCTTTTCCGGGGCGCTGCTGGTCTTTGACCATGTGGACCTGAGCGCCTTTGCCTACGCCACGGACAACGGTACCAGTACCATCATGGGCCCGCTGGTGGCGGGCATCATCTACGGCGCGTGCTACAGCATTTTGGTGAAAGGCTGCGCCTATTCCGGCGGTACGGATTTTGTGGCGGCGGTGATCCACAAATACCACCCGGAAAAGAGCATTTTCTATCTGATCTTCACCCTGAACGCCCTGGTGGCCCTGGCCTCCTACTTTGTATATGACTACCAGATGGAGCCGGTGATCATGTGTATCCTCTATTCCTTTACGTCCAGCACCGTCACCGAGCGGCTGACCAAATCCGGCCGCAGCGCCGTGCGCTTCGAGATCATCACGGATCACCCCCATGAGATCGCGGATGCCATCATCCATCAGCTGCACCATAGTGCCACGCTCCTGCCGGGCAAGGGAATGTACCTGGGCAAGGAGACCAGTATTCTGATCTGCGTGGTGAACAAGACCCAGGAAGCGGCTCTGGCTTCCATCGTCCGCTCCTTCCCCCACACCTTTGCGGTGGTGAGCCATGTGGGCGAGGTCATGGGCAACTTCAAGCACCTGACCCCCAAGGGCACCCCGGAGACGGATATTTTGGATCACGGTGATCTGTAAGCGGGGGATGTCAGGGAGAATACCCCGGCCAATGTGTGAAAAAATTAAGAAAAACCGCAAAAAGTTGTTGACCTTCTTGCGTTTTTAGGCTATAATACCCTAGCATGACCAATTATGGTCGAAAACGATGTGTTGCTGCGGTCAATTGACTGTCGAGCATAATGATGTATTAGGAGGTGTATCTACATGAAGCGTACCTATCAGCCCAGCCGGCGTCATCGTTCCAAGGTTCACGGTTTCCGTCAGAGAATGGCTACTTCCAACGGCCGTAAGGTTCTGGCTCGCCGCCGTGCAAAGGGCCGCAAGGTTCTGTCCGCCTGATTTTAGGTGACCAACTGCAGGATAATCGCTCAGTGCGAAAACGGGAGCTATAAGCGGGGCGAAGGATGTTTTCGCCCCGCTCCCTTTTTACTTTGAGGGCCATGGGGAGGCCGATGATGAAATATTCCAGTGCTTTAAAACTCAATCATATTTTCCGCCGGCTGTATCATTCCAACGGGCAGGCAAACATCTATATGGTGCTCTATGCCCGGCGCAACCGCCTGGGTGTCAACCGGGTGGGGATCACCGTCAGCAAAAAGCTGGGCCACGCCGTGGCCCGCAATCGGGTGCGCCGCCGCCTGCGGGAAATATACCGGCTTCATGAGGAAGCGTTTCAGCCGGGCTGGGACATTGTGGTGGTGGCCCGGAGCAAAGCTGTGGATGCGCCTTTTGATGCGCTGACCAAGGGCTATCTTGCCCTGGCTGCCAAGGCCGGTATTTTGAAGGAACGGAAAAAATGAAGCGCACGTTGCTCGCCATGATCCGTTTCTACCAGAAGCACATTTCCTCCCATACCCCGCCGTCCTGCCGTTTCAGACCCACTTGTTCGGCTTATGCCTACGAAGCCATCCAAAAATACGGGGCACTCAAAGGCGGCTGGCTGGCCATCAAGCGCCTGGCCCGCTGCAATCCCTTTTATAAGGGAAACTGGTACGACCCCGTGCCATGATTCATGAAGGAGAATCAACGATGTCTCAAATTATTACCATCCCCTTCGGCTACCTGCTGGACCTGCTGTATCAGCTGACCAACAACTTCGGTTGGGCGCTGATCCTGTTCACCATTTGCGTCCAGGTGGTACTGCTGCCCATCAATGCCAAGAGCAAAAAGAGCATGATGAAGATGTCTCGGATCCAGCCCAAGATCCAGGCCATCCAGAAAAAATACGCCAACGACCAGCAGAAGCAGAATGAGGCCATTCAGCAGCTGCAGAAGGAAGAAGGCGCGACCATGGGCTGCGGCGGCTGTCTGTGGAGCTTTGTGCCCCTGCTGATCCTGCTGCCCCTGTACCAGGTGGTGCGTCAGCCCATCGTGTTCATGCTCCATGAGAGCAGCGAGACTGCCCAGGCAATCATCGATGTGATCAAGGGCATCGATCCCAGCCTTTTCACCCAGAACAACTACTATGACCAGATGATCGCCATCAGCAACATCGGCAAGTATGCTGCGGAAGTGAAGGCGGCTGTCCCCGAAATTTCCGCCCGGACCCTGGAAGGTCTGCAGTTTACGTTCTTTAATATTGATCTGGGTCTTGTGCCCACCTTCAATATCTTCGGCTCCGCATGGAGCTGGGATTGGCCCCATATCGGCGGTTTCCTGGTGCCCGTGCTGTCTGCTGGCAGTGCCATGCTGAGTATGCTGGTCAGCCAGAAGACCAATAACTCCGTCATCACCGATGAAAAGGGCCTGCAGGATAAGGAAACTGCGGAGAATTCCCAGTCCGCCCAGTCCACCAAGATGATGATGTGGATGAGCCCCCTGATGAGCCTGTGGATCGGCTTTACCGTTCCCGCGGCATTGAGCCTTTACTATTTCATCAGCGGCCTGACCCGCATGGTGGAGGATTATTTCCTGACCAAGCACTACCGTAAGATCTATGACGCAGAGGATGCCATCAAGCTCCAGCGTGCCATGGAACTGGAAGCCATCGAGGCCGAAAAGGAGCGCCTGCGTGCCGAGCGCCGGGCTGCAAACCCCGAGGGTATCACCGAAAATACCAGCAAGAAGAAGCTCCAGAAGAAGCAGCAGCAGGAGGAGGAAGCCGCAAAGGCTGCCGCCAAGCGTGAGTACGCTGCCAAGCGGGGCATCGAGCTGGAGGACGAGAGCGAGCAGGAGGAAACCAAGACCCTTTCCGGTATCGCTGACCGTCCTTACTGCAAGGGCCGGGCTTATGATCCCGACCGCTACAAGAATACGGAGGAATAAACTGTGGAAAAGACCATTGTTACCACCGGCAAGACCATTGATCTGGCCATTGAAGCGGCCCTGAACCAGCTGGGTCTGGATCGGGACAGCGTTTCTGTCCAGGTCCTGGCTCAGGCAAAGTCCGGTTTCCTGGGCTTTGGTGCCCAGCCTGCCAAGGTGCAGGTGACCTACGAGGCACCGGACAGCGTGCCCGCCGCACCCAAGTCCGCTCTGGGCAGCGCATCCCGCTCCAAGCCCAAGGCTGCTGCTCCTGTGAAGAAGCCCGAGGTACCCGAGGTGGAAGCACCCAAGGCCGCACCTGTAAAGCAGGAAGCTCCCAAGTCTGACGCTCCCAAGGCGGAGCGCAAGCCCGAGCGTAAGGCAGAGCCCAAGGTGGAGACCCCCAAGGCTCCCAAGGAGCCCAAGGTCTACGCACCGGCGGAACCTGGCTCTACCGAGGAGAAGATCGAGCAGTTCCTCAAGGGCCTGCTGGAGCACATGAACTCCAACGCCGTGCCCCACGCTGTTAAGGGCGAGGGCAATACATACAATGTGGAGCTGACCGGCGATGATCTGGGCTACCTGATCGGCCGCCGGGGCGATACCCTGGATGCATTGCAGCACCTGGCCAACTACTCCATCAACCGGGGCTGCGAGGGCCATCTGCGGATTAATGTGGACGCAGAGGACTACCGTGAAAAGCGGGAGGAAAGCCTGCGCCGCTATGCCCGGAAGAAGGCACAGCAGGTTCTGAAGAACCGCCGCCGCTGCTCTCTGGAACCCATGAACGCTTATGAGCGCCATGTGATCCACGCAGCGCTGCAGGAGATGGACAACATCACCACCCACTCCACCGGCACAGAGCCCAACCGCCGCATCGTCATTGAATACGTGCGCTGATAGCGCCCTGATCCCCCGCCAAAAGGGCAGTAGCCGCAAAACAGTTACCAGCCACAACAGTTTGATCTGTTGTGGCTGTTCTTGCATATGCAACCAACTTGTGATAGTATATAATCGGTTAAACAAACTGGAATTTGTTGGAGGAATAATCTGTGAAAATAACGATTGAAGAACTTGAA
>CAZVAB010000044.1:0-9706 GCA_964625045.1 uncultured Oscillospiraceae bacterium
AATGGTGCCACCACAATCGGTACACTCAAAATCACTAATAATTCCTCTGGTACAACATTCTTCTCCGACTTTAACCTCACTCCACAGAGGTAATCCGCAATATTCGCAGCATGCGCTGGGATCCTTCTTCACATCATACTCCGGGCAGAGGGTGTGGTCATAATACCAGCTACCATCTTTGTCATGGGAGAACAGGGAGGGGCAATCATGCTTGCCACAATGCTCACAGCCTTTTTTGATCTGAGCGATTGCATAAGCGTGATCCAGTGCGTTTGTACACCAGTGACCCTCGTAGCCACAATCGTAGTTGTTATTTTTTGCACAGTAGAATTCATGCTTTTCCTCAGCGGTCCAGTTTTTCATGCCACCCTTGTAGCCGTTGGTGCTCATAAACGTCTGCTGCTTATCCCGGCTCCAGCTGCTCCACTCCTCATAAGTAAGCGTACTGGGCGTTACGTTGCCGAAGTCAAATGTTTCGCCCTCGGTCGGCTTTGCGTTGGGATCTTCCGTAGGGATCCAGGTATCCTCTGGCTCCGTAGAAGGTTCCGTGACCGGCTCGGTTTCAGGAGGGGTAGTCTCGCTGGGGTCAGTGGGTTCTACCGTTTCCGTGGGGTCGGTCGGATCCGCAGGAGCGGTGCTTTCCTCGCTGGGGCTACTCTCCTCTGCCCCGGTACTCTCCGGTTCCGTATCGCCCTGGGTGGGGTTCTGAGCCGTGTCCTGGGTGGTGCCGCCCAACTGGACATCCCCGGTGCTTGCGCCGCCCGGAACGCCGCTCCCGCCGCCCAGCAGGATCACGCCGATTACCAGGCAAAGGCAGACAATGCCAGCTACGCAGCCCCACAGGAGCTTCTTATTGGCACATAGCTTCGTCCAAAAATTCTTCATTTCTTTTCCTCCTCTTGGATACAAGATCCATCATTTTTCGGGGTGTTTCCCCCTCTTTGTAAGTCTATCTTACCGCACCCCCATTCATTTTGTCAACACAAAAATAAGGAAATCAGAAATTATTTTCTCTTCGGTAAAAAAGTGAAAAAAGGCAATATTTCAACCCGAAATATTCCTATTTCCACTTTTACCTGTGGAAAACTTTTCTTCCGCTCCCTTTACTAAAAAATGAGACGCAAAAAGCCGCCTGGATATGATCCAAACGGCTCCAATGCTTGCAATATTCGACCAGTTGTGCTACAATATCAGTGGTTCTTCGGAACCGGGCGTTGCCAGAAACGGTAGGCGGTCAAGCCCCCAATGTTCGTATTTCGTTCATTCAGGGGGTGTTCTTCTTCCCCCTGGGAAAGGGGGTGCGTATGAACACGGTGACATATTCTGAGCTGTTCCAGCTTTTGAGTTTTCTCGTAGCATTCGCAGGTCTTATTTACAAGATCTCAAAAAAGAAGTAACCGCCCCTCCAGCCAAAGAGTGCGGTTACTTCTTTGTAACTAACGGGGGCTAACCGTCTATCGGCAGCGCCCTTTCCATCGTTATTGTAGCACGCCCTTGCCCATTTGGCAAGGGCTTTTTTGCCTTCCTGCCGGAAGATACAACCACGCAAACCGTCAGTATTTCCTTCCCACAAAGAAATCCCCCGGAGTAAGGCGCTCACAATACACCGGGGGATCTCTTTGTCTGGGGCCATACCCCAAATGTTACTGGCACCAGCCGACAGGAACACTCTGACTTCTGAAGGGAAACGGTATCGTAATTAACGCCGATACGCTTCTTCCCTTTGACTTGGCTGCCAACGCTGCCCAATAAAAGAAGGAGTGAAAATTTGGTCAGCAAAGCCAAAACCACACGGGAAAGTCGTGTTAAAACACTTTGCCAGTCAGCAAACCAGTTTCAAAGTTCAAAAACGCCGTGCGCCGTTTCTGTTTCAGAAGTGGAGCGTTTCTGTGGGCTGGGCCAAGGATGTAGCAAATGAGAAGTTAGTGCTTTAGTGCTTTCACACTAAAGCACTAAAGCACTAAAGCACTAAAGCACTAAAGCACTAAAGCACTAAAGCACTAAAGCACCAAAACGCCAAGAGCCTTTCAGCCACACTTCCCTGGGAAGCGGAGAGAAAACACCTGGCAACCACAAAATCCTATATCCCGCTATCTTCGCTTTCTGCCTGTCTCAAATCAACCACCCGATTCGAACTTCATGTTGAAGCGGGAACGAGCTGTTGCAGGAACTTCCACCCAGGTCGTTTTTCCAAGAACCGTTACAGGCAAATGCAGGGTGTACCTCAATTCCAGTTTTGCTGTTTCTTCTTCGATAAACCAAAGGGAAATATTACTCACTTTGTAGCGTACTGTGTTATCTCCCCCATAAGAATAATACATCCCATTCCCTGCCGTTGTCAAGGTCTGCTGCAAAACCAGGTACGAAATATACTGGTCTGCCTTCAGCTCAACCGTCGTGTCACTGCTCTCTTTCACTTCCGTGTAGATCCAGATACCGTTGTTTTGTACATACTGGTCGAGGATCTGTTTGGCGGACTTCCGCTGTGACAATGCCAGGGAAACGGTCATAAGGTAAAACATCAAAACAGACATGACCGCACACAGTGCCATAAGAATACAGCAGGTCAGGATGTAGCTCTCACCTTTCCGGGATTTTAAGACTTGTAATGCTTTCATCCACGGCACCTACTTCCAAAATTTTTCGGACGCCCCAGTTCGATGGACAGGCAGTTCCATTGGCAGCTTAAATCCGAAACCGGATACCGTTGCTTTAAACTTGATCGTAATCGACAGCGGATCTCCCAGCTGCACCCGCTTGAGTTGGGTATTGAAATAAGTTGCGTCATACTCAACGGTGAATGGGAAATATTCTTCCTGGAGCTTGATAACACATTCATCAAACTCCGAACCAAAGCCGCCGTAATAGGTCGCATTTTCCAGCAGCGCATCGGCAATGCGATCTGCTTCATCTTTCATGCCGATGACCTGGAACACGGTCAAAGCCATGACCAGAAAAGAGATCAGAACCAGAAGGGATATTCTAAGGGTTTTTGTCTCTATGCTCAACTTTTATTTATGACAATGGGGTCAGGCTCATCGCCTGACCCCAACATTTATTATAGAACCTGATTTCTGCACAAACTTGAAACCCCGCTGCGGCATCATTGCCTCAGCGGGGTACTATTTTAGGATCAGCCGTTAGTCTTGAAATTCAGAGTGTTATAGATCTTGCCGCTGTCGGTGATCACGGAGAGCACGCAGCCAGGATAGCTACTCTTGCTGCTCCAGTTGCAGGGCACCAGCTCCAGGGTGATCTCCTGATCCACATAGGGCTTCAGGAAACTGTACTGCTTGCCGTTGGCGCAGTACAGGTTGACGCTGACATCGCCGGAGATCAGGGTGTAAAGGGTGTAGAAATTGGTCTCCACATAGTTGACCTTGGCCTTCACAACGTAAACCTCGGTGGTGTGGTCTTCATTCACATCCAGCGCCGCGAAATCAGCCAGAGTCTTGCCGGTGATGAAGTTCTTGGTGCTGTACTCGTGCTTGCCGTAGTTGTTCACCAGGACCTTTGCGTTCTTGACGCAGGTGGTGGCCCAGGTGGAGTCTTCCTTCTTGCCGTCAAAGTCACGCACGCCTTCAATGATGATCTCCTGACCCTGCTGCAAGGTCGCCAGAGTATCAGCATCCGTCAGAACAGCAATGATTCCGGTATCGTCGATAATGTAGAAGCCGTCCTTATTGACCAGGGATGCCGCAATGATGCCCTTGATGGTGACCTTATCGCCGACCTTTGCATCAATGGCATCCTTGACCGTACCAGCATCGATCTGCTGTGCGAACTCGATCTGAATGGTCACATCCTGAGAATAGGTCTTGCCGTCGTAAGTACCGGTAACGGTGATGACAGCGGTGCCGTTCTTGTGGCAGTTCATCACATTGCCATCAATGGAGATCACAGAGCTGTCGGAGGACTTGTAGGTGAGCTTTGCATCCTTGAAGCCCAGCAGTTCGGAAGAAATGCTCTGCACCAGCTCCAGTGCGGGGTTACCGGTGTAGGCGGTCTGGAACTGGCCCACGCCGTAATACTTCACAATATGCTCAGCGGTATCGTTAAGATCAAACTTAAAGCCATTGTCCTCCACTGCCACAGGCAGGAAGCGGTATGCGCAGCCGGAAGCGGTGGACTTACAGTTCAGCGGCACCAGATAAACGGTGCAGATCTTGCCGTCAAAGGCATCCAGCCAGGCAAAGTCGCTGCCGCTGCACTGGGTGTAGGTGTAGGACCCGGTCTTGCCGTCCAGATCGTTGATGTAGTAGTTGATAAAGCCCTTGCCGTCCTGGCGGGTGACCAGCGCGTTGACCTTAAAAATGGTGGAGGTGATGTCATTGGAAACCGGGTTATCCATGATCTCCTTGACAGTGGATTCGGTGACCCAGGAGGTATCGAACTTGGTATCGGTCTTGCCATCGTTTTCAAGCAGGGTCACACGGTCCAGCTGGGTGCAGCCCTTGTAGCCATACTTGGCAGCATTGTCCTTTTCGGTGTCCAGCACCCAGGTGGTGCGGCTTGCCAGGATGGTGACGGTGTTGCCGTTCTGCACCCGCTGGGCAGCATCTGCGTCATAGACATAGATGGACTGGGTGTTGTCCACCAGCAGGAAGCCGTTGGGCTTCATACCGTCAGCGTAGGTGACCCGGGCAACAACGCCAGTGGTCTTGATGAGGGTATCATCCTCTGCCTTTCTGGCATCCGCAATGGTCATCTGGGTGTATTTGCTTTCGTCCACATCCACATCCGCGTGGGTAAAAGAGATCAGCTGGGCGTTCTTCACTTCCTTGGTGCCATTGTAGTTCTGCAAAATGCAGTACAGCAGCACTTCATCGCCCTTGTAGGGCTTATCATCCATTGCCGCATAGCCGATGGAACCATCTGCACTGTAAGTGCCGTAGACGGAAATGGAGCCGGTCTCGTCCTTGATGACCATTGCGCCATACTGGGCATTGGTAACGGACACGACAGTGCCCCGGATGTAGTAGCGCTCGGTGGTCACATTGCCCTCGCTGCCGCACAGCTCCAGCGCCTTTTCGATGGTGATGGTGTCGTACTTTTCCCCTTCGGTCGGTGCAGCCGACTCAGAGGGTGCGGTGGTGCCGGTGGGGTTCTGATCGCCGGAACAGCCGGCAAACAGGCCCAGAACGAGCACAAGGGAGAGAATGCACAGGAATACTCTTTTCATATCTTTATCTCCTCATAAAAATTCGCCATTTCTGGCTTCTAGGTAATATTATAACACCATCCTCATCGCTTTTCAATCAAATTTACACATTTCGTTGAAATTTGACGATATCCATAAAAATCAGGAGCAGTGTTTCCACTGCTCCCGACACTTTTATCATTTCTTCCGGCGGCCCGGCTTTTTACGCAGCATCATGGCAGTACGGCTGGGCAGATACACCTGGAAGCCCACACGGCCGTCCGGCTGCACCGTTGCCGTATAGTCCTGGTGATAGATCCGTCCCTGTCCGCCGTAGCAGTAATCGTCCGTAGAAAGAAGCACCTGATAAGTTCCCTCGTCCGCCGTGGGCACGAAGTAGCCATAGAAAGAACGGCTGGGATCAAAGTTGAACACAAACGTGGCCCCGCCCTTTTGGTAAGCCAGCACATTGTCCTCATTGTGAACCAGCAGCTGCTTGTCCTGCCCGCCGATCACATGGTTTTTCTTTGCCTGAGCCACCATGTCCTTCTCAAAGTCCCGCAGATAGTGGTACTTGAGATTGGGATCATCTGCCAAATGCCACTGGCGGCGGCAGTAGTGATAGCTCCAACCATTACCCTCCCGGGGGAAATCGATCCACTCCGGGTGGCCGAATTCGTTGCCCATGAAGGTCAGATATCCCTCACCGCCCAGGCTCATGGTCAGCAGACGGAGCATCTCGTGAATGGACATACCCCGCTCGATGATGCCGCTGCCATTCCAGATATCCATGGCCCAGTACATCTCCTGGTCGCACAGGCGGAACATCAAGGTCTTGTCCCCTACCAGCGCCTGATCGTGGGACTCGCAATAGCCGATGACCTTTTCACCGGGACGGCGGTTCGCCAGCTCATAGTAGATCTGGTTAAAGTCCCAATCCTCATCCCGCTTCTCTTTCAGCAGACGGATCCACATATCCGGCTCACCCATGGCAAGGCGGTAATCGAAGCCGATGCCGCCATCCTTGATGGGCAGGCAAAGGCCGGGCATGGCGGACATATCCTCCGCAATGAGGATGGCGTTGGGATCCACTTCCCGCACCAGATCCGTTGCCAGCTGCAAATACGTCACCGCTTCGGTGTTGGTATTCATGGAGAAATACATCTCCGGGCCGGTGAATGCCGTGCCAAGGCCATGGTCATGGTAGAGCATGGATGTGACACCGTCAAAACGGAAACCATCGAAATGATATTCGTCCATCCAGAATTTCAGGTTGGACAGCAGGAAATGGAGCACTTCATGCTTACCGTAATCGAAGCACTTGGTACCCCAGGCGCTGTGGTCGCCCTTTCCGCCGTCATGGAAGAACTGATAGGTGGTACCGTCAAATTCATTGATACCCTCCCGGGTGTTCCGGGAAGCGTGGGAGTGGACAATGTCCAACAGCACCGCAATGCCCATCTCATGGGCTGCGTTGACCAGTTCTTTCAATTCCTCCGGCATACCAAACCGGGAGGAAGCCGCAAAGAAATTGGTCACCTGATAGCCGAAGGAGGCGTAGTAAGGATGCTCCATGATTGCCATGATCTGGATGGTGTTATAGCCCAGATCCTTGATCCGGGGTAGCACATTCTCCCGGAACTCCCGGTATGTACCAACTTTCCCCTCTTCCTGGGCCATGCCGATGTGACATTCATAGATCAGCAGCTTCTTTTCCGGCTTGAAGCTTTCATCCGTCCAGGCAAAAGGCTCCATCCGGTGGATCACTGCGCTCCAGCCAAAGGTCTCAGGATCCTGCTCCACTCTCGTGGCATAGACGGGGATTCGCTCCAACTCCTGACCCTCATGAACAACGATGGCCATGACCCGCTGGCCGGACTGCAGTGCATTCTCACCGGGCAAAAACAGCTCAAAAACGCCGTTTCCCTTGTTTTCCATGGGATGGGCGTGGCGCTCCCAACCGCAGAAATCACCGGTCAAGTACATCTGCTGAGCACCCGGTGCCCACTCCCGGTAGTACCAGCCACCATCCGCCGGATGAAAGCCGTAGAACAGATGACCGTTGGCAAAGTCACGCAAATGCTTGCCGTCTGACAGCAGCGCCTTTTTCGTTGCGTGATAATTGTCCATCCGCAGCTGCAGGTCTGCCTCAAAGGGCGCAAGAGACGGATCGTTACGAATGATTTTAAGAGCCATAAGTTACCTCCTTCAGATTGTGAACACCGCGACCTCGTAGGGGCGGTAATGATGGTCTTCCTTTTCCCGGTCAGCATAATTGGACAGAAGCAGCTCCTTGCCACCGGAGACCGGGATATCCTGCTCCGCTTCGAAATTCACGATCACCAGGATCTGCTCTCCATCCGCTTTGCGGCGGAATGCGGCGTATGTACCGTTCGTTTCCAGCGCTTCAAAGCTGCCCCGGGTCAGGGCCGGATGGCGCAAGCGCAGATGCAGCAACTCCCGATAGAAATGGTGCACGGACTTTGGGGATGCCATATCCGCTTCCAGATTGATCTCTTTCTGGCAGCTGTGAAAGCTCTGCCAGGGCTTACCGGCAGTAAAGCCCGTTCCGTCGCCGTTCCAGCACATGGGCCGACGGGTATTGTCCCGCCCGCCAAAGTTGATCCGGGCGATGGCCTCCTCCGGTGTGAGGGTTTCACAAAGCTCTGCATATTTGTTCACACTCTCCACATCGTCAAAGTCCTCAATAGTGGGATGCCAGGAGTTGATCATGCCCATTTCCTGGCCCTGGTAAATGAAGCACACGCCCCGCATCAAATACACCATGCTGGCGATGGCAGTGGCGGACTCATAGCGCAGTTCATCCCGGTTTCCGATCCGGTCCAGAAGCCAGCCGTTGTCGTGATTGTCCGTAAACAGGGAGTAAAGCAGGTCATTGTCCTGCATCAGATTCTCCCAATGAACCAGGCGCACCCACAGATCCTGAAATCCCGCCGGTTCTCTTACAAACTTGTCTCCCCGGCCGATGTTCTGGTGGTCAAACTGGAACAGCGTGGACAGCTCGTCCCGCTGTGCGGCGGCATGGCGGCGGACTTCTTCAATATTGTCCGCCCAACATTCGCCGACCGTAAACAAGTGCTTTGTCTTGTCCCGGCCGAACAGGGCATGGATAAACTCATGGAGCCGGGGGCCGAAGCAGTTTTCTCCTTCAAAATTCTTTGAGATCTGGTCGATCACATCCACACGGAAGCCATCCACGCCCAGATCTACCCAGAAATCCACCACAGCCTGCATTTCCTGCACCACCTTGGGATTTTCCCAGTTCAGGTCCGGCTGCCCCACGGCATAGGTGTGCAGATAATACTGTCCCCTGCCCTCGTCATACTGGTACGCAGAACCGCCAAACATACTGCCCCAGTTGTTGGGGGGAGAATCGAACCAGTAATAGTAATCGCTGTAGGGATTATCCCTGGACTTCCGGGACTCCTGAAACCACTTATGCTGGGCAGATGTATGATTGGGCACCAGATCCATAATGAGCTTCATATCCCGCTGATGCAGCTGTGCGATCAGCTCCTTGATATCCTCCATGGTGCCAAATTCATCCATGATATCCCGGTAATCGGCAACATCATAGCCATTATCCTCGTTGGGGCTTTTGTAGCATGGGCACAGCCAAATGGCATTGATGCCCAGGTCCTTCAAATAGTCCAGCTTGCCGATCACGCCCCGCAGATCACCAATGCCGTCCCCATTGGAGTCGCAGAAACTCCTGGGATAGACCTGGTAAATATGCCAGGACAGAAAATTCTCAAATTTATCAGTCATTTCTTCCTCCAAATATCTCATCCAAGCTGTTGGCCGTTGATCATCAGCTTGAACTGCATTCCAAGTGTTTTCGCCGCCTGCCTGCAAAGAAGCATCCGGTTGGTAAAAATGGCGAAATAGTCCAGCACCGTGCTGAATGCCGTATCAACAGTCAGCTTCAAGGTCACCGTGGTGTGATCGTCGTTGATCTCCAACTGGGACTGGGTAACAGAGTAGTTCACCCGGTCGTGGATATCAAAATCCGCAGTCTCCTTGGCACGGACACGGCTGCGGCGCACATCGGACTTGTCCGCTAAGATCAGCGCCGCCGCCAATGCGTTCACCGGAACGCCTGTTCCCTCATCGTGATTGCCGATGGCAGTGACCACCAGCGAACATTCCTCCGGGGCAAAGTTACGCTTATCCAAAATGCGAAAAGCCATGATAGCGCCGCTCTGACTGTGATCCACACGGTTGACAAGATTTCCGATATCGTGAAGATATCCGGCGATTTTGCCCAGTTCCACCGTCCGGGCCGGATAGCCCATGGTTTTCAGCAGGTATCCTGTCATTTCCGCCACCCGGCAAACATGGGGAAAACTGTGCTCTGTAAAGCCCAGTGCGCCTAATGATGCGTCCGCCTGGGTGATATAGGTGCGGATGGCTTCGTCTTTTTTCAGTTCTTCATAAGTCATATTGTCTCGTATAATAAAAACCATCTCGAAAGGGGTGGTTTTTATTATTTCTCCTTGTATTATAGAGTAGTAGTTATTAGTGTCCCTCTCCAAGGACATGTGC
>CAZVAB010000045.1:0-9650 GCA_964625045.1 uncultured Oscillospiraceae bacterium
CGGCAAGCTGGATGACGAGAAGTTCGCCATGATGAGCCAGAACTACACACAGGAACAAAAAGACCTCAAAGCCGAGGTCAACAGTCTGCAACAGAAAATTGAAGAACAGGAACAACAGGCAGATAATTTAGAGCAGTTTATCCAGCGGATAAAGAGAAACAGTGACCTTACAGAACTGACCCCATACGCCCTCAGAGAGCTTGTGAAGGCAGTTTATGTGGAGGCACCCGATAAGTCCAGCGGCAAGCGAAAGCAGAATATTCATATCTGCTACGATCTCGTTGGCTTTATCCCCGTGGACGAGCTGCTAAAAGCAGAACAGGCATGACCGAAATCATGCCTGTTCCACAAAATTCAATTTTACTGTCTTACGAGCACCGAGCTATGGATGGCGCTTTTTTGTAAAATGTTCTGTTTTTTCCCGGGCATTTGTGATATGATATAGCAAAGAAAAAGGACGGTGGTACTGTGCTGACTTTGATATTGAGCAAGGACTGGGTGGCGGCCCGCAATGAGATACTGCGCCGTGTGGCATCTTCCGTAGCAGAGGAGAAGCCCGGGTGCGTGTTGATGGTGCCGGAGCTGATCAGCCATGATACGGAGCGGCGGCTGTGCGCCGCGGCGGGGGATACCGCCAGCCGCTTTGCCGAGGTGCTGTCTTTCCCCAGACTTGCGGCCCGGGTGGCAGAAAAGCGGGGCAAGGGGGCATTTCAGTGCCTGGACAGCGGCGGGCGCATCGTGACCATGGCGGCAGCTGCCCGGCAACTGCATAGCCGGCTGAAAGCCTATGGTTCCGTGGAAACAAAGCCGGAATTTCTGGCGGAATTGGTGGAAGCGGTGGACGAATTCAAGCGCTGCTGCATCTCATCCCAGGATCTGGCGGCGGCAAGTACCCAGGCAACGGGCACTTTGGCCCAGAAGCTGGAAGAGCTTGCCCTGCTGATGGAAAGCTACGATGCGCTCTGCGCTCAGGGAAAGGCCGACCCAAGAGATCAGATGACCTGGCTGCTGGAGCAGCTGGAGGATGACGATTTTGCGGAAACGCACACCTTCTACATCGACGGTTTCCCGGACTATACCCGGCAGCACATGGCGATTTTGGCCCATTTGATCCGGGTATCTCCCCAGGTGACGGTGAGCCTGAACTGCGACCGGGTTGGGACGGATGTAATGGCTTTCGAAAAAGCCGGAGATACGGCCCAGCAGATCCTGCGCATTGCCAGGGAAATGGATGTCCCGGTGCGCATTGAGACATTGGAGACACAGGACAGCCCGCTGCTTGCCATGTGCCAGCGGCTCTTCCAGGGAAAACTACTGGCCCCGGAGGAACTGGCGGGAAAAGTCAAGGTGCTCCGGGCGGATGCCATCCATCAGGAGGTCCAGGCGGCAGCGGATCATGTGATGGAGCTGGTGCGCGGCGGCTGCCGGTATCGGGATATCAGCATCGTCTGCGCTGATATGGGTCTTTACCAGAGTCAAATGAGACTGACCTTCCGGCGCTGCGGGATTCCCATTTACCAGTCCGGCACAGAGGATATTTTGCAGAAGACGGTTATTGCCACGGTGCTCTCTGCCATGGAAGCATCCCTTGGGGGCTTTGAGCAGGGGGATGTGCTGCGGTATCTCAAATCCGTCCTGTCCCCGGTGGATGTGGATACCTGTGACCGGATGGAAAACTACATCATCACCTGGGGCGTGCGGGGAAATGGGTTCCTGCGGCCCTGGACGAACCACCCGGATGGCCTGAGCGGCCGGTGGGATGAAAAATCCCAGCAAGAGATCCAGCTTCTGGAAGAAGCAAGAGCCATGGCGATCGCCCCGCTGGAGCGGCTGCGGGCGGGCTTCCAGCAGGCGAAGGATCTGGCAGAGCAGGTAAGGGCGCTGTACGCCTTTTTGGAGCAGATCGATCTGGCAAGCCGGTTGGAGCAGCTGACGGATGAAATGGAAGCAATGGGGGAGCGGCGGGACGCCCAGATCCTCTCCCAGCTGTGGGAAATTCTCCTTGGTGCCATGGAGCAGTTACATGATACATTGGGCCAGACGGTATGGGAGCCGGAGGTCTTCGTCCGGCTGTTTACATTGCTGCTGAGCCAGTACGATGTGGGCACCATCCCGCCGGTGCTGGATGCGGTGACGGTGGGTTCTGTCAGCGCCAGCCGCTGCCAGGAGGCGAAGCATTTGCTGGTCCTGGGCGCAGTGGAGGGGGCACTGCCCGGATACGGCGGCTCTGCGGGACTGCTGACTGACCAGGAGCGCATGGCTCTGCGGGATATGGGCGTGCCCCTGACGGGCGGCGCAGTGGAGGGCTTGCAGGCGGAGTTTGCGGAGATCTATGGGGTCTTCTGCGGCGGCAGAGAGACGGTATATGTGTCCTGCCCCGGCGGGGATGGGTCGTATCTGTATCGCCGTGTGGCCCAGATGGCAGGGGGGGAGACCCCTTGCGGCGAGAGCTTGGGCGCGGCTGCCTTCGATGAACAGGAGCGGGGCACGCTCCTTGCCAGATATCAGGCTTCGGCGGAAGCCCAGCGCCTGGGGGTTTCCCAATGGTATGCGGAGGCGGCTGATCGGAAGAATTTTGAGATGGGCAATGTGACCCCAGCGCATATTGAGACACTTTACGGAAAGACACTGCGCCTGTCCGCCTCCCAGGTGGACAAGCAGGCATCCTGCCGCATGGCCTATTTCCTCCAATACGGTCTGCGGGCCAAGGAGCGGAAAGAGAATACCGTTGACCCGGCAGAATTTGGTACCTATGTTCACGATGTTTTGGAGCACACGGCCCGGGATGTGATGGAGTTTGGGGGCTTTGAGACGGTTTCCCTGGAAAAGACACTGGAAATTGCCCATGCCCACTCGGAGCGTTATGCCCAGGAGCGTTTTGCGCAGATGGAGACCCAGCGGCTTCGCTATCTGTTCCAGCGGAACTGGCGGGAGCTGGAAATGGTGGTGCAGGAACTGTGGGAGGAACTGTCCAGGGCCAAGTTTCGGCCCGAAGATTTTGAAATGCGCTTCGGAAGTGACGGAAAGCTCCCGGCCATTTCCATTCCGGCCTCTGTGGACGCAGTGCTCCAGGGCTTTGTGGATCGGGTGGATATCTGGCAGAACAACGGAATGCACTATTTCCGTGTGGTGGACTATAAAACGGGTAAAAAAGATTTTGACTACTGCGATGTGCTCAGCGGCGTGGGCTTGCAGATGCTCCTGTACCTGTTCGCACTGGAACAGGAGGGGGGAAAAGTCATCGGTGGGCATCCTGTGGCAGCGGGGGTGCAGTATTTTCCAGCCCGGGCACCGCTGGTATCAGCGGATGGCCGGCTGACCGATGAGGAAGCGGAAAAAGCCCGGATCAAGGAGTGGAAGCGAAAGGGTCTGCTTCTGGAAGACGAGGCTGTGCTTTCGGCAATGGACCCTGGGGAGGAGATGCGCAGACTTTGCTGCACCCGGAAGAAGGATGGCACCCTCAGCGGCGACCTGGCGGACCGGGAGCAGTTGAAATTGCTGAAGCAGTATGTTTTCGGTATTTTGGGAAGTCTGGTGGAGCAGATCGCTTCCGGGCAGGTCACGCCCAATCCCTATACCAGAGGAAGCAGCTACAATGCCTGCTCCTATTGCCCATACGGCAGCATTTGCCACAAGGGGGAAGTGAAGGAACGGCGGAATTTCAAGACCGTTTCGGCCCAGCGCTTCTGGGGGGAAGTGGAGAAGGAGGTGGAAAACAATGGCTGAAAAGCTCACGAAAGAACAAAAAATGGCGGTCACGGACCGGGGCGGCAAGCTGCTGGTTTCCGCCGCCGCAGGCTCCGGCAAAACCAAAGTGCTGGTGGATCGGCTTCTTAGCTATCTTATGGATCCAGTTTCGCCAGCCAACTTGGATGAATTTCTCATCATTACTTACACCAAGGCGGCAGCTTCGGAGCTGCGGGGAAAGATCGCATCCAAGCTGTCTGAAAAAATGGCGGAAAACCCGGATAATAAGCATCTGCAAAAACAGATGCAGCGGCTTTATTTGACCAAGATATCCACTGTCCACTCCTTCTGCGGCGATGTGCTGCGGGAATATGCGTATCTGCTGGATCTACCGGCGGATTTCCGGGTGGCGGACGAAAATGAGTGCCGCCAGCTGCGGGACAGTACCATGGCCAGGCTGCTGGACAATGCCTATCAGCAGTCCGAGGACGAGGATTTCCGGGCCTTTGTGGATACCCAGGGCCTTGGCCGGGATGACCGTCTGGTGCCGGAGGTGCTGCTGAAGGTGTATGACAGTGCCAGATGCCATCTGGACCCGGAAGGCTGGCTGCAAGGGTGCGTGGACAACGCCCAGACCGACGGCCTGACAGATGGGGCACAGACTCCCTGGGGCCGGTATCTCATGGAAGACCTGTTTGTGTTCCTGGATATGCAGATAGAGGCACTGGGCATTTGCGCAGAGGCGGCGCAACGGACGGAAACCATGGAAAAACCTGCTGCGCTGCTGGAAAGCACCGTTTCCCAGCTTCGGCAGCTGCGTGCCTGTAAGACCTGGGATGAGATCGTGAAATGCGGCAGTATCGACTTTGGGCGGCTGCTGTTTTCCAAGAAATGTCCGGACCTGGAGCTGGCGGAGCAGATCAAAGCGGTGCGATCCGCCTGCAAAAAGGGCCTTGAAAAGCGGCTGAAAGCCTTTGCCGATGACAGCAGTGTGGTGCTGGATGATCTGGATCAGTCCGCTTGTGCCGTTCGTGGCATGGTGAAGCTGGCAAAGCAGTTCGGAAAGGACTATGACCGGGCCAAGCGCAGCCGCCGTATTCTGGACTTTGGAGATTTGGAGCATCGGATGCTGGATCTGCTTTTGGGCAGGAGCCGCTCCGGCCCTACGGCTGCTGCGGCGGAGATTGGAGCACGTTTCCGGGAGATCATGGTGGACGAATACCAAGACTCCAACGAGGTGCAGGATCAGATTTTCAGCGCCCTGACTCTGCGGCGGCAGAACTGCTTCATGGTGGGCGATGTGAAGCAGTCCATCTATCAGTTCCGCCTGGCAGATCCGGGTATCTTCCTAGAAAAATACAGATCCTATGAAAACGCGGAAAACGCACAGCCGGGACAGGGGCGGAAAGTCATGCTTTCCTGCAATTTCCGTTCCGGTGGTGCGGTGCTGGCAGGTGTGAACGATGTGTTTGATGCTTGTATGTCCCGGCGGGTGGGCGGACTGGATTATGGCCCGGAGGAAGCTCTGAAAGAGGGCATCCCCCATGCGCCTCTGGGTGAGCCGGAGGTGGAGCTTTGGGCCATCCCGGTGGAGGAGAGCACCTATGAAGAGGAAGCGGCCTTCGTGGCGGAACGGATCTGCCAATTGACTGACGGTACTCATTTTGTCCGTCAGGGCGATCAGTTGCGGCCCATCCAGGCGGAGGATGTGGCGATTTTGCTCCGCTCTCCCGGCTCCGTGGGCGGCTATTTCAAGGACGCACTGGCGGCCCGGGGCATTCGCTGTACCACCGGCGGCGGGGATGACCTGCTGCAGACCCAGGAGGTGATGGTACTGCGTGCCATTTTGCAGACCATCAGCAATCCCCGGCAGGATATCCCATTGCTCGCGGCCCTGAGCAGCCCCGTCTTTTGTGTTACAGCGGATGAACTGGCGGTACTGCGCAGTGAAAACCGCTATTGCAGCTTTTATGATGCGCTTCTGGGAAGCGATATGCCAAAGATCCAGAACTTCTTGGGCGCATTGGCCCTCTGGCGCAGGGAGGCAAGATTGCAGCCCTTGGCACAATTATTGGAGTCTATTTTTGCCAGGACCCGGATGGACAGCGTCTACGCCGCTAAGGAAAATGGCAAGATGCGCCGGGAGAATTTGCAGGCATTTTATCAACTGGCGGTGGATTTTGAAAAGACCGGGCACCGGGATCTGGAACAGTTCCTAGATCACATATCCGCCATGGAAGAAAAGGGCTTGACCGTCCAATCGGAGCAGAGCAGTGCGGGAATGGTGACACTCATGAGTATTCACAAGTCCAAGGGACTGGAATTTCCGGTGGTGTTCGTCTGCGGCCTTTCCCGGGAATTTAACCGGGAAAGCACCCGTGCACAGGTGCTTTGCGACCAGACGTTGGGCCTTGGCCTGACGGCGGTGGACAAGCGAAACCGGGTCCGCTATCCCAACATTGCCAAGCGGGCCATTGCTGCCAAAATGACGGCGGATAGCATTTCCGAGGAAATGCGGGTGCTGTATGTGGCGCTGACCCGGGCCAGAGACCGGCTCATTATGACCTACGCATCCCAAACTCTGGAAAAAGATGTGCAGGAGCTTGCCTTGCGGATGGATGTGGGCAACAGGGAATTGCTGACACAGGACGTGGTGTGCAGCGGCGAGTGGGTGCTGATGGCAGCATTGCGGCGGACGGAGTCCGGAGAATTGTTCGCACTGGGTGGAAAAACCAGGGAAACCCAGTTGGGACAGCCCCAGTGGCTGGTGAAGGTGCGCTCTGCGCCCCCTGTTCGTCACGGCGGCGTTGAGGAGGTACAGCAGCAGGAGCAGCTCCCGGAGGGCTTGCTGCGGCAGTTGGAGCAGGTGAAAGACTTTGAATATGCCCATGTTGCTGCAACCGGTGCACCTTCCAAGCAGACTGCCACCCAGCGCAAGGGCAGGGAAAAGGACGAGGAAGCGGCCCAGCACACCCCGGTTCCCCATGCGTTTTCCAGAACCTGGCGTAGACCGTCCTTTATGGAAACGGCGGTCAGCGGTGCGGATCTGGGTACTGCCACCCATGCGGTGATGCAGCACATCCGCTATGACCAGTGTGGCAGTGTTCCGGGTATTCGGCGGGAGTTGGAACGGATGGTGCGGGAGAACTTGCTGACCCAGCAGCAGGCGGAGGCGGTGGACTGCAATCGCATTGGGGCGTTCTTCGCAAGCCCCATGGGGCAGAAGCTTCGTACCAGCAAACAGGTCCTGCGGGAGTTCAAATTCTCCATTTTGGATGACGGCAGCCATTATGGCGATGGTCTGGAAGGGGAGCAGGTGCTCCTGCAAGGCGTGGTGGACTGCGCCATTATTGAGGATGACGGCATCACCGTCATTGACTTTAAGACGGATTTTGTTACGGAAGCGCTGCTTTCGGAGAAAACGGCCCACTACCGTCCCCAGGTGATGACCTACGCCGATGCCCTGGGACGCATCTACGAAAAGAACGTAAAAGCGGCACTGCTTTACTTTTTCCGCATGAACCGTTTCGTGGCATTATAATAAAAAGCGCACCAAACGACAAGTTTGGTGCGCTTTTTGTACCCTAGGCGTTACTTGCAGTCCCGCTCCTGCTTGGCCTCATTGGTCTTGCTTTGCTGGCTGTTCTGGGTACGCTCGTTCTTGCTCTGGTTGGTCTGGTTCTGATTTTTGTTATTCATGATCGTTCCTCCGAATTTTATCTCTTGCGGTCTTTGCCGCAGTGGTAGTGTGTCCAGCTTTTCAAGATTTATCCTTTGCTTTGAAAATGATGCTGGCCAGAAGCCCTGCCACCACGGCGGTGGCGATGCCACCGGCGCTGGCTTTCAGCCCGCCGATGAGGATACCCAGAAAGCCCTGCTCGTCCACCGCATCCTTGACGCCCTTGGCAAGAAGGCTGCCGAAACCCGTCAGGGGAACGGATGCCCCAGCACCCGCAAAGTCGATAATGCTCTGGTATACTCCGATGGCACCCAGAAACACCCCGGCTACCACATAGCTGACCAGGATCCGGGCAGGTGTCAGCTTGGTCTTGTCAATGAGGATCTGCCCCACCAGACAAAAGGCACCGCCTACCAGGAACGCTTTCAAATAGTCCATGTCATTCACCTCCTGTGATGGAAACAGCGTGGCATACCCCCGGAATGGGGAGCCCCTGCTGGGTGGAAGTGGGGGACAGCAGCGCCCCGGTGCCGCAGAAGAGGATGCGCTTGAGCTTTCCGGCACGCATTTTCCCCAGAAGATAGCCGCACAGGGTAATGGCGCTGCATCCGCAGCCGGAACCGCCGGCGTGGACATCCTGGGATGTGGGGTCAAAGACCAGCGTGCCGCAGTCCGTAATGCGCCCACCCAGATAGATGCCATCTCTTCGGGAAAGCTCCATCAGCACCTCTTTGCCCAGTTGCCCCAGATCCCCGGTGACGATCAAATCAAAATCTTCCACTTTCCGGCCCATGTCTGTCAGGTGGGCTTTGATGGTGGCAAGTGCGGCGGGGGCCATGGCTGCGCCCATGTTGTTGGCATCCTTGATCCCAAGATCTGTTACCGTGCCGATGGTGCAGCTGTCGATCTTCGGCCCCTTTCCGTCCCGGCATACCAGCGCTGCACCGGAGCCGGTGACAGTCCACTGGGAAGTGGGCGTTCGCTGTCCGCCATAGCCCAGGGGAAAGCGGTACTGCCGCTCGGAGGAGGCAAAGTGGGAAGAGGTCAGGGCAATGACCTTGTCCGCAAATCCCCCGCCCACGGTCAGGGCCGATACCAGCAGGCTCTCCGCCATGGTTGAGCAGGCACCATACAGACCCAGATGGGGCATTCCTGTGTTTCGCAGCGTGAAGGAAGAGCCGATGCACTGGTTCAGCAGATCACCGGAGCAGACAAGATCGATCTGCCCCCGGGTCAGCCCGGTTTTTTCCATGAGCTTGTCCATAGCCATTTTCTGCATCTGCTTTTCCGCCTGCTCCCAGGTTTTTTGCCCAAAGTAGGTATCCTGGGAGGTGATGTCGAAGGTGTTTTTCAGCGGCCCTTCGCTTTCCTTTTTCCCGGCAACGCTGGCCCAGTCTACGATGACCGGAGGCTCCGGCAGGACGAAGCTCTGTTTTCCACGCTTGTTTTGTGCCATAAACGATCCCTTTCTTTGTGTGTTTTCCTTATTATGCGGAGAAAATCCGGGGATATGCTTGCAATTTGTCCAGTGCTGTGCTAAATTAAAAAAGAAGGCACGCTGCGGATGTATTTTGAAATGGAGGAGAACGATATGAAAAGCAAGAAAGTTAATATTTGTTTGCTGCTGGGCGTTCTTTGCTTCTCCGCAGTGGTGACAGCGTGGTCAGTTTGTCATGTGAGCATAGGATGCGCAGGATTGGGGGAATCCTATTGGGCGCTGTCCGTGGCCTTTGACAAGCAGGCGATGAAGCAGGTGGATTGTGTGGTGCTCCATGACGGGGAGCGGCTGGTGGAGACCCGGGACACTGCGTTCATTACCCAATTATGCGGTGAGACGATGGCGGCAAAGTATATCGCAACGGGCTGCTCGAAAGACT
The DNA here is from genome assembly GCA_964625045.1 of uncultured Oscillospiraceae bacterium. GTDB lineage: Bacteria > Bacillota > Clostridia > Oscillospirales > Oscillospiraceae > Faecousia. Next base: position 9,244 of record CAZVAB010000045.1, read on the forward strand.
ATCAGATCGACTTGTACAGTGGAGAAACACTGGTGCGCACCATGTACTGGGGCACCTGCTGTGACACCGGATGGGTCTATCCGGCGGATGACAGCCACTGGGTCATGAATCTGGAGAACCTTGATACCGATTGGGGAACGGTTGAGTTTTCAGAAGAATTGGTGAACCGGCTCCATGCGTTGATTGGAAAATAAAGGTTCTATAATAAATGTTGGGGTCAGGCGATGAGCCTGACCCCATTGTCATAAATAAAAGTTGAGCATAGAGACAAAAACCCTTAGAATAAATGTACCCCTACAAAAACCGAAAGGAAGATCTCTATGCTCAATCAGGATTATACCGCAAAACTTCTCAATTTGGAAGATGTAATCATCACAAATGTTGAGAATATTTCAGACCAGCTCCAT
>CAZVAB010000046.1:0-9623 GCA_964625045.1 uncultured Oscillospiraceae bacterium
AAACAGGAGGATGCCCCAAGGCATCCTCCTGTTTTTCTCATCGCACGCAAAAATGCCGCACCCGGTTGGGTGCGGCACTTTTTGATCAGGAAAGGAAAATTATGCGCCGTAGAACTGACCGTAGAAGCCAGCGTACTTCACAGCACAGGGACCCATGGTGGTGTAGGTCTTGTCGTTTCTGGTACCCAGCCAGTAGTCCTCGCCATCGATAGCGGTGACAACAGTCTTGCTCTCAGCATTGAACTTGTAAACGCTGGAAGCGGTATCCTCAAACACACCGTTGATGTGAGTATTGCCGTCGGTGCCCTTAGCGGAAACGCAGTTGATGTACTTCTTTGCGCCGCCCACCATGCAGTACAGGTGGTAGCCGCCGTCGGTGGTTTCCAGATACACATCGACCGCTGCGGAAGCATCGGTGGTGGTCTCCATGTAGAAGCCGTTCATGGTACCGGTCAGGTAGTACACAGCATTTTCCAGATTGCCCTGCACCATGCCGAACTTGTAAGCCTTGCCAGCTTCGGGAGAAGCGACAACGCCAGTGGCAGGAGCGGGGGTAGGCTCAGTGGGAGTGGGATTGGTGGTCTCGCCGCCATCGGCCTTCACGATCTTACCCACGGTGCAGCCAGCATTGTACTGCACAGTGCCGTTGTAGTTCATGAGCTCGCCGGTAACAGTGATGGTATCACCAACAGCCAGGTCCTTTGCGCCATCGCCCTTCAGGCGGAAGCACTGAACAGCGTGATCCTTGTCGCCATCGCAAACGATGGTAACGGTGATGTTGCCGTACTGGTCGCTCCAAGCGGTGTCGATCTTGGAGATCACGCCGGTCAGCGTGTAGGGGCCGCCAGTCAGGCTCTCGCCTGCGCCCAGAGCGTAAGCAGCATCCAGGATTGCGGACTGGTCAGCACCGGCAGACTCAAAGGTGAAGGTGTACAGGTTAGCCTTCTCTGCGTTCATGCCGTAGCAGGTTAGGTAGCCGCCGTACACTTCCAGGTACTGGGCCTTGTCGTTGTAGGTAGCGTTTGCGCACTTGATGTACTGGCCGTTTTCAGCGGATTCCAGAACGAACTTGGTGTGCTCGCCCTCGGTGTCCACGATCTGTGCGTTGGTGCCGTCAGCCAGCAGGAACTTGCCGTCAGTGGTGACGAAAGTAACAGTGCCGTCATCGTTCTTGCGGATGGTCAGCTTCAGAGCAGCGGACTTATCCTCGCTCATGACCAGCTCATGCTTGGTGCTGCCGCTGGAGGAAGTATACAGATAATCTTCGCCGGTGACATACTTGCCATCGTTGACGATGATGATGGTCTCGTCCTTCACTTCCACCTTCTTAACAGCGGGAGTGTAGCACTTGATGGTGACGGTTTCGGTGTTGCCAGCCTCATCCTTGATGGTGCCCACCAGGGTGTAGTGCAGCTCTTCCTCGGGCTGGTCCATGATGTCCAGCTTGACCATGTTAGCAGTCTCGGAGGTGCCGATCTTTACGCCCTCAGCGGGGCCAGCGGTGATCTCCACCTTCCACTCTACGCTGTAGGAAACGCCGCCCACGATCTGCACAGTGGTCAGATCCTTGTCAGCCAGAATCTTGTTCTCCTCGTCCTTGCTGGCGGTGTTGTACTGCTTGAACAGCAGTGCCTTTGCGTTTGCCAGATCGCTGGCCACGGTTTCGCCGGGGGTCGTGTTGTCACAGCCCGCAAACAGACCCAGGCACAGGGTCAGCATCAGCAGAATAGAAATAATTTTCTTCATGGTTTGCTCCTTTTCATTGCGTTAATCATGCACGTTAATGTTATTTGCGGAGAAAACTTTGATTTGGTAGTCGCCGTTGTAATAATCAACGATACCGGTCACATCGATGGTCTTGCCCATAAAATCCGCTGCGGTGTACAGGGACTTATCTTCCTTGTGCAAAACCGTGGTGCGCACCGTAATGGTCTTGCCGTCCACCTCACAGGTGAAGGTCATAGCGCCATCATTGTTGCCGCCATTGCTGGTGGTGTAGATATCCTTAATGACCAGATTTTCCATCTTGACGGAAGTGCTTAGAACCAGCTCCGCATAGCGGAACTCTTTCTTCTCGCTCTTCTCACCGCCCAGCTCCTTCATCACGTCCAGCGTGACCGTGCCGCTGGCAAATTTCTCGGGATCGATGAGGGTATTTGCCGCCTCATGTCCCCCCTCCACCAGCTGAATGTTATCCGGGTCGTCCTTGCTGAAAGCGCTGTAATGGATATCCGCCACCTGCCAGGTGCCGCCAGCCTCGTAATACTGAACAGAACCCACAAAGCGCACCATATTGCCCACTTTCAGCACATTGTCAATAGCACCGGACTGGAAGCCATAATAGACGCTGATGCCGTAGTACATATCGGTCTCTTCGTCGTACTGTTCCACATAAACGGTCTGGCTGTTGTTACGGACAATGGTGCCCGTGAACACAACGATCTTATTGGAGTACAGCTCAATGTTGGTGCGCAGGGTCTTCAGATCCACCACAATGGCCTCGCCATCGTAGAAATCAGGATCTTTCTCCCCGGACAGAGCGTTGAGCTTGTAATTTTTAGCCTGATTGTAGGCTGCCATGGAGTAGCTTCCGTACAGATCAGAAGTGCTGCCGCAGGCCAGGGACAAGCCCTCCTGCACCAGCTCGATATTCAGGTTGCGGTACTCCGTTTCGCCCTTGGTCTTATACCACACCCAGCCCATGACACGGCTGCCGCTGGAGTCATGCTCCCACTTGTCCGTGTTGGACTCGATGATGATGGACTCGGCATTGGACAGCTTCTCCTTGGTAAAGTTGGAAGCCTTTTTGCCGTAGGGCTCGATCTGGCCCGTGGATTCGGGGGTATTGACCGCATTGTAGCGGATCTTCATGATGCCGTCGGCACTCTCACTCTTGGGCACATTGACATGGGTGGTATCACCGTCAATGAACTGATGGACAGTCACTTCCAGCTTTTTGCTGGCACTGTTCATGTCCAGCTTCGTCAGGGAAACGTAGTCCACCCAGGGCTCAAGCGCCACGGTATCCGAAGGTTCCGTCGTTACCGGGTCTTTCTGACAGCCGGCGAAAAGGCCGGCTGCCAGAGCAACCAACAGAAAAGTTGAAACAAGTTTTCTTGACAGTTTCATATGCATTCGATGGGATCAGCCTGCCTGATACTCACATTCGTCGATGGCGTCGCTGAATGCCTTGTCGATCAGCTGATCGACAGTCTGACCGTTCTCCAGCTTGGTGCTGATGCACTCCAGCAGCAGGTAAGCAACCTCGTTACGGGCAGTGGTAGAACCATTGAAAGCGGGGGAAACATAGTAGGTGTCACGGCCTTCGATACCGACCTTAACAACGGTAGCGGTCAGGTTTGCGCCGCCGTCAGCGGTAGCCAGCCACTCCTTGTAAGTCTCGTTCTCGGTAACGGAGTTCAGAACGGGCATATAGCCGGAGGTCATGGAGAACTCAGCCTGGAATTCCAGATCGGTGGTCAGGAACTTGACGAACAGCCAGGATGCCAGGATCTGCTGATCGGTGGTGTTCTTGCCCTTCAGGATGCAGACGCTGGGGCCCTGAGAAATGACCTTCTTGTTGTTTGCGTCGTACTGGGGGATCGCAGCGATGCCCACTTCAAATGCGTAGGTGGTGTTGCCGTTGGCATCAGTGGTCTTGGGGATCTGGTAGGAAGCGCCGCCGGTGGAGCCGATGCACATATAGCAGCGGGCACTGGTGCTGTCCTGGTTGGTGAACAGGCCGGAAGTGTAAGCGCCGTACAGCTCCTGAGTGGTGAAGTAGCCCTTCTCGTAGTACTCACGCAGCTGCTTGACGAACGCCTTGTTCTCATCGTTGTTGAACAGGAACTTGTCGCTGCCGGAAGCGCTGGTGTAACCGCTCTTCATCTGCTCGCACATATTGATGAACCAGTTGTTCTCGGAGTCATAGCCCAGAGGATAGTCCTTGGGAGCGATCTCCTTGATCTTTGCGCAGACATCCCACATTTCGTCCCAAGTGGTGGGAACGGTCAGGTTGTGCTTCTCGAAGAAGTCCTTATCGTAGTACAGAACTTCGGTGGACTTGGAGATGGGCATGGTGTACATCAGGCCGTCGCCGTAAACCAGGCCTTCGTCGTAGTAGGTCTTGATGATGTCCTTCTTCTGATCTTCGGTCAGGCCGATGATCTGGCCGGTCTCGCCGACCTTGACCTGGCTTGCGATCAGGTCATCCAGGGTCACAACTGCCTTAGCCAGGTTGTACATTGCAACATGGTCGGGGTAGCAGTAAACCACATTGGGCTGGTTGCCGCCGTTGATCTCGGTGTTGACGGTGCCGTTGATGTCAGACCAGCCGCCCTTGGAGGTGTGTTCGATGGTGATGTTGGGGTAGATCTCGTTGAAGCGGGTGATTGCCTTTTCCAGAACAGCCTGGAGGTTGGCACCCATGGTGTGGCCGAAGGTGATGGTCACAGGGGTGGTGGTGTCAAAACCGGTTTCGGGAACGGTAAAGTTGCCCTTGCTGGAGTTGCCGCCATTGCCGCTGCAGCCAGCCAGGCCCAGGAGACCGACCATCATGGTCAGCATCAGGAGCATTGCGATAATCTTTTTCATAGCGTTTGATTTTCCTTTCTTCACTATTAATGATGAACGAATATGTTAAAGGCAGGAAATTCCTGCCTATTAACCGGAACCGATCAGCCCTTGATACCGCTGCGGCTGACGCCTGCCATAATATACTTACGCAGGAACAGGAACACTAAGAACAACGGTGCGGACACGATCACAACTGCTGCCATCTGCAGCGGGTAGTTGGTCATGCCGCTGGTATCGGAGAATGCGTTACGCAGACCATTGGTGATCAGCTTGTGGGCATCGTCGCTGGCAACCAGCTCAGGCCACTTGTAGGAGTTCCATGCGCCCATCATCTTCAGGATGGTGATGGAGATCAACGTGGGCATTGCCAGGGGGATCATGACCTTCCACAGGTACTTCAAATCGCCGCAGCCGTCCACCTTGGCTGCCAGATACAGTTCATTGGGGATCTGCATAAAGTTCTGCCGCAGCAGATAGATGTAGAACACGCTCACCAGGAAGGGGATGATCAGCGCCTTAAAGGTGGACATCCAGCCGATCTGGTTGATGGTCATATAGTTGGTGATGGTGAACAGCTCGCCGGGGATCATCATCGTCGCCAGCATCAGGCCGAACAGGGTCTCCTTGCCCTTGAACTCCAGCCGTGCGAAAGCGAAGGCGCTGAGCACGGTGATGACCAGAGACAGCACCGTGGACACGATGCCCACATAGGCGGTGTTCAGGAACAGCTGGCCCAGGTTTGCGGTGTTAAAGGCGCTGATATAGTTGCCCCACATGACCTGGGTGGGCCAGAAAGTCGGGGTGGGCAGGCGGTATTCCGTCAGGGTCTTCAGGGAAGAAATGATCATCCAGTAGAAGGGGAACAGCACGATCAGTGCCATGATCAGCAGGAAAACATACACACCGGTCTTGACCAGGATCTGGGTCACCTTTGCAGCACCGGAGACCTTCTGCATATTCCGTGCCTGCATCACATCATGCTTATTGTTAGACATTACAGGCACCTCCTTAATAATGCACATGCTTCTTGATCACCTTGTTGTTGAACAGGGTAACGATCAAGATAATGACGAACAGGATCAGAGCAGCCGCGCTGGCCCGGCCCTGATGGCCATTTTCCAGTGCTTCGTAAATAAAGCCGACCATGGTATTCATGCTGCCGGAGTTATGAGCGGGGCCCATCTTATCGCCGAAGATACCGACGATGCTGGTGTACTCCTTGAAGCCGCCGATGAAGCCGGTGATGATAACATAGGCAAGCATGGGGCTCAGCAGCGGCACCGTGATCCGGGCAAACACTCTTCTGCGGGAGGTGCCGTCCACCTTGGCAGCATCATAGTACTGCTTGTTGATGCCCTGCAGGCCGCCCAGCAGCACCAGGATCTTAAAGGGCAGCGCATTCCACACGATGTAGATGATCATGACTGCCATATTGGCCCAGTGGGTGGAGCCAGCGTTGATCCAGTTGATGGGCTCGCCGCCGAAGAACTGGATGATATTGTTGATGATACCCCAGGTATCCGCGCCGCTGCCGTCGGACTTCAGGCCAACGATATTGAACATGGCAGCGAACACCATGCCAATGGCGATGGAGTTGGTCACGTAGGGCAGGAAGAAGATGGTCTGCAAGGTCTTTTGCAGGGGCTTGATGGAGTTCAGGGCCACGGCGATCAGCAGAGCCAGCAATGTGGAAATAATGACCGTAGGAATGCACAGCAAGATGGTGTTTTCCAGGCAAGTCAAAAATTCCTTATACTTGATGACCTTGGTAAAGTTGCCGATGCCGAATTCGTAGCTTGCGCCGCCCAGCATGGACATACCGTTGTAGCCCTCCAGGAACGCCATACGCAATGTGTTGACGATAGGCCAGGCAGTAAACACCAGCAGCAAAAGAATCGCCGGAGACAGGTACAGCCAGGCTTTCCATTGTTGTTTGCTATCTACCATATTACTTCACCTCAAAGCGAATTCTTTCCTCGGTCTCCTTATTGAAGATGAACACCTTGTGTGCCTTCAAATCAAAGCGAACGGTCTCCTTGGAAGGATCGATGCGGATGTCGGAATTGATGATGGAGCGGACCACAGGATTCAGCGATGCGCTGTGGGTAGAAACCACGCTGGAGTCACGGCCCATGACCTCGGTGTTGCTCAGCTTGCAGGTCAGTGCGCCGTTCTCAGCGGGAATGAAGCCCTCGGGGCGGATGCCCACGGTAACGTCCTGGTCAGCCACGCCGGGCACATCCAGCACGGCTTCCTCACCGATGTACAGCTTGCCGCCCTTGACGCAGCCATCGAACACGTTGATTGGAGGTGTGCCCAGGAACTTGGCAACGAACAGGTTTGCAGGATCGTCATACACCTTCTGGGGTGCGCCCACCTGCTGCACCACGCCCAGCTTCATGACCACGATCTCATCGGAAATGGACATAGCCTCTTCCTGGTCGTGGGTAACGAAGATGGTGGTGATGCCGGTCTCTCTCTGGATACGGCGGATCTCCTCACGGGTCTGCAGTCTCAGGCGGGCATCCAGGTTGGACAGGGGTTCGTCCAGCAGCAGGACCCGGGGCATCTTGACCAGCGCACGGGCAATGGCCACACGCTGCTGCTGACCGCCGGACATTTCGCTGGGCTTGCGGTCCAGCAGGTCCTCGATCTGCACCAGACGGGCAGCGTTTTCAGCCCGCTCCAGCATTTCTTCCTTGCTCATCTTGTCTGCGCCCTTCAGGTTCTGCAGGGGGAACAGGATGTTCTGCTTCACGGTCATGTGGGGGTACAGTGCATAGTTCTGGAACACCAGACCAATGCCTCTTGCCTCAGTGGGCATTTCGGTCACATCGTCGTCACCGAAGAAGATCTTGCCGCCGGTAGGCTTCTGCAAGCCGCTGATCATGTACAGCGTGGTGGACTTGCCGCAGCCGGAGGGGCCCAGCAAGCCGATGAGCTTACCATCGGGGATCTCGTAGGTGAAATCGTTGACAGCAACGACCTCTTTGTTGGACTTCTTGTCCCGGCTGGGGAAGACCTTTGTCAAATTCTGCAAAACAACTTTCATATAATTCCCTTTCCTATATAAAAATTTTTCATCTTTCTTTTTGGCTGAAGAAGTGCAGAGTTTCCTTAATAATCCTGGCGGGTGACATGATCCGCATGGTGCTGCTTTTTGTATTCCAGCAGTGCCTCCGGTGACTCGAAGATCATCTGGCTGGACAGATCCACAGGGATCGTGCACGCCATCAGATCATGGATCACACAGTGGTTTTTGTTAGCGAACAGCAATATCACCTGCGCAAGCAGGATTAGCCCGATCAACAGGACACTGAACAGACCCGCAATGTTGAACACCAGCATAATGATGACCAGCACCGGGATCATGGTCTCCAGGGTATATTTCCCCAAAACAGTGCGAACGAACATCATCAGCGGGGTGACCTTTACGCTGTCCTTGCGCATCAGGGCGATGCCAAAGACTTTCTTGCCCACGGTCTGTCCGTTCTTCAAATACAGCGGAACCGCAAGTTCCAAAATCAGATAAGCGCCCAAAAGGCCCAGGGACAAGATCACCATCGTCAGCTCCATGACCATGGTGTATGCCTGCACAGCCTCCCGATCCTGGGACAGTGCCTTTTGCGCTGCGTCATAGTTTTCTTTTTCCGCAGGGGTCAGGGATGTGTACGTTTCGTAATCGATATCGAACTGCACACCGTACTGCTTCTCATATTTCTCATAAGCGGCATCGACCTGCTCCGAATAGCCGTCATAGCCCAGCGCATCCGACAGCAGCGCGCCCATGCCCACTGCCAGCACCGCAAGCAGTATCACATCCAGCAGCCATGCGGAAAACCGCTTTGTCAAGCTCGCTTTTTGAATATCAAATATCATGGATCTTCCTCCGGGAATTGCGGTAACGTGGTCATAGCAACCACATCGTACTTAAGGTACAAGGTATTATAGCACAAGATTCTACAAAAATCCACTCTTTCTTGCGGAAGTTTTTCACGAATTTCACTTTTGCTTTTCAAAAATGGCTTTTAACCCATCCAAAAATGCCGTCGGGATGGCAAGATCTCCTTTTCCCGCACCCATACGGATGTCCGGCTTGTTGTGTCCGTGGTAATCACTGCCACCGCTGTAGGCCAGACCGAATTCCTCCGCCAGGGCGCAGGCGGTCTTTGTGGTCTCTCCGTCATAAGTGGAGTAGAACACTTCCATGCCGTCCAGGCCGTGTCCCTGGACTTCCCGCAAAAAATCCCTTACCTGCTGTGGGTTCAGGCTCAACAGCGGATGAGCCCATACCGCCACCGCCCCCAACGACTTGATAAAGACGATGATCTCAAAGGGGGTAAACCGCTGGGGGGGCGTATAGTAGCCGCGGCTGGGATTTAGCAGCTTCTTGAACGCCTCCTGATTGGACTGGGTATAGCCCAGCCGGGTCAGTTCCGCGGCGATCAGCGCCCGGTTGACCTGTCCGTTGGGGGTGGATGCTTTGATCTTTTCGTAGTCCAGGTGATACCCGCCCGCCTCCAGTGCCCGAACCAGATCCACATTGCTCTGCTCCTTGCGCTGGTTGTACCCCTCCAGCTTTTGGGTGACCGTTTCAAAATGCTCCGGCTTCAAAAAAAGGCCCAAAATATGCAGCTCGATCCCTCGCCAGACGGTGGAAAATTCCGTTCCCGGCACCGCTTCCACATCATAGCCCTTCGCCGCTTCCAAAAAAGCCGGCAGTCCTGCCACCGTGTTGTGGTCGGTCAGCGCAATGGCAGAAAGGCCCAATGCTTCCGCTTGCCGCAGCAGCTGCTCCGGGGTGTCGGTACCGTCAGAAAAGGTGGAGTGGCAATGCAGGTCACAATATTCTTTCATGGGTGTTCCCTCGTTTCTCGTGGTTCATTCTATGGTTCTATTTTAAATTGCATCCATTTTTCTGTCAATACCCGCTGCCTAAAAAAACAGCAGGCACCGTTTGTGCCTGCTGAGAGACTGTCAAAGAATGAGCATCGATACTCTGGCGCAGGAGCGCCCAAGGCTCCCCTTGTGTCCAAGGGGAGCTGGCA
>CAZVAB010000047.1:0-9463 GCA_964625045.1 uncultured Oscillospiraceae bacterium
TTTGAGGTTGGTTGATGTGGTTTTCCTTTTCGGCGCATTTTGCAACACGCCCTTGGCTCAATCCGCTTTGTGGACATCAAACAGGGATACAGCTTCCGCCTCTCCGATCTGCTTACCTTCCATGCAGTTTGCAAACTGCTTTCCGGTCATGGTCTCATGGGCCAGCAGGTGATCCACCACCGCCATCACCTTGTCCTCGTTCTCCTTCAGGATCTGGGCACACTGGGCGTAGGCCTTGTCGATGAGCAGCTTCACCTGCTCGTCGATGGTGCCGGCAAACTTTTCAGAGTAGCTCTTGGTGGTCTGGTAATCTCTACCGATGAACACCTCACCGCCATCCAGATAGCTGACGGTGCCCAGCGCTTCGCACATACCGTACCTGGCCACCATATCCCGGGCCAGCTTGGTCGCCCGGTCGATGTCATTGGATGCGCCCACGGAGATGTCGTTCAGGAACATGGCTTCCGCCACACGTCCGCCCAGTAGGCTGACAATCTCCTCAAACATCTGGTTGCGGGTCATATTGAAGCCGTCATCTTTGGGGATGTGCCAGGTTGCACCCAGGCTGCTGCCCCGGGGCACGATGGTGATCTGCAGCACCGGGTCCTGGGTGGGCAGATGGTACATCGCCACAGCGTGGCCCGCTTCGTGAATGGCAGTTTCCCGCAGATCCTTGCGCTGCTGGACACGGCTGCGCTTTTCCGGGCCTGCCATGATCTTCATCATGGATTCGTTCAGGTCCTCCATGGTCAGCACTTTCCGGTCTTCCCGGGCGGCACGAATGGCGGCTTCGTTCATCAAATTGCTCAAATCCGCACCGGTAAAGCCCACGGTGGAGCGGGCCACCAGGGCAAGATCCACTTCGCCATCCAGCTTCTTGCCCTTGGAGTGGACTTTCAGGATCTCTTCACGGCCCTTCACATCCGGTGCGCCCACATGGATCTGCCGGTCAAAACGGCCGGGACGCAGCAGCGCCGGATCCAGAATATCCGGGCGGTTGGTGGCAGCCAGGACGATGACTCCCTCGGTGTGGGAAAAGCCGTCCATCTCCACCAGCAGCTGGTTCAGGGTCTGCTCCTTTTCGTCGTGACCGCCGCCCAGACCGGAGCCACGCTTGCGGCCCACGGCATCGATCTCGTCGATGAAAATGATGGCGGGGGCGATCTTCTTAGCCTGCTCAAACAGGTCCCGGACACGGCTGGCACCCACGCCCACATACAGCTCCACAAAATCGGAACCGGAAATGGAGAGGAACTGCACATCCGCTTCTCCCGCCACCGCCCGGGCCAGCAGGGTCTTACCCGTACCGGGAGGGCCCACCAGCAGCAAGCCGTGGGGGATCCGGGCACCGATCTCCTTGAATTTGCCAGGGTCCCGGAGAAAATCCACGATCTCCTGCAATTCCTGCTTTTCCTCGTCCGCACCGGCCACATCGTCAAAGGTGACCTTTTTGCCCCCGGGGATTCCCACCGTGGTTCTGGCCCGGCCGAAATTTGCCATAGGGTTGCCGCTGCCACTGTTCAGCCTGCCCATGAGCAGCACCCACAGCAGCAGCAAGATGGCACCCACGATCAACAGGGGCAGCACCAGGTCATAGGGGGAAAAGCCCGCATCGGGCTTAAAATCATAGCTTTCCAGAATACCCTTGTCCGTCTGTTCCTGGAACAGCTGCTGCATTTCCAGGCGGAAACTGTCCGCATCCGCCAGAAGACAAATGAGCTTCGTTTTGCCGTTGTATGCCTGGTGCAGCACCAGGCAGATTGTCTGATCTTCCACGGTAAAGCTCTTGACCTGCTCCTGACGGAACAACTGCACGATCTGGGAGTAGCTCAAATCGTCCGTTGCGCCGCCAAAGCTCCCGGTCATCCAGGAAAACAGCAGGCTGAGCACCACGATGTAGATCAAAATAGGGATAATACTGCGCTTTTTCAAATCAGGCGTTCTCCTTTAATTCGTATAAACTTCCGGCTTCAAAATGCCGATATAGGGTAAATTTCGATAATATTCGTCATAGTCCAGGCCATAGCCCACCACGAACTCATTGGGGATGGTAAAGCCCACATAGTCCGCCTGAAGGGTGATCTCCGGCAGACGACGCTCCGGCTTATCCAGCAGCGTGCAGATTTTCAAAGAGGCGGGGGATTTTTCCATCAGGTGATGGTACAAAAAGTCCAGGGATCTTCCTGTATCATAAATATCTTCCAGGATCAGCACATGGCGGCCCTTGATATCCTTGGACAGGTCATGCTTCACAAGGACCGTGCCGCTGGACTCCGTCCCCTCGTAAGAGGAGATCCACATAAACTCCATTTCACAGGGCACCTTCAGCTGCCGGATCATATCCGCATAAAACACCACAACGCCCTTGAGCACGCCGATGACCACCGGGTTTTTCCCCGCATAGTCCCGGGTCAGCTGTTCGCCCAGCTGCCGGATGCGTTCCTGGAGCTCTTCCTGGGAAATCAAGACTTTCTGAATACCGTTTTCCATGTTCGTATCTCTCCTCAATCGATATGTTCAATAGAGATGGTCACAGCGGGCAGCTGGGGCGCAGCTCTTCCTTGATGGACGCCAATGGAATAAACACCCAGAATCCCCCCCTCATCCGCCAGCACCGGGATATGGGGGCGCTGGGAAGCGGGGATTTTCCGGTCGATAAACAATTTTTTGAGACTTTTGGTGCCACCGCTCAGCCGGATGGCATCTCCCTCCCGGCGGGAACGCAGGATCACAGTCCCGCAGGGCCGCACAGTAAAGGTATTTTCTGTATTGAGGATCTGCTCCGCCGGGAAACAGTGGACCCGGTAGCCGCCGATCTCCACCTGCCCGGGGCAGGTCAGTACCACCTCTTCCAGCGCACAGAAACCTTGCCGCACTTCCAGCCGGTCATAGCACCGCTGGATGGTCACGCCCCCCGGAAAATCTCCCCTTGCAGAGGGCTTTTCGGAAAAGACCAGGCTTTCCGCCAGACAGATGTGGCTGCGCTCCGGCTCTTTGACACCGCTTCGCTTCAAAAACGCTTCCAGATAGCGGCTGCGCAGCGCCTTTCCCATCTGCCGCAGTACCGGCACCGGGGGCAATTCTCCCTCCGGCTCCAACGCCGCCGCATCATAGCGCAGCTCCATTGCCATATCCGAAATATTTTCCGCGATTTTTGGGTTTTCCCCTTTCAGCATGGGCATCACATGATGCCGCAGGCGGTTTCGCAGGAAGTCATCCGTGTCATTGGAGCTGTCCTGGATGTGATCCAAATGGTATTCTTCCAAAAAGGCCAAAATCTCCTGCCGGGTAGCCGTCAGCAGCGGGCGGATGATCCGTCCGTTCACCGGGGCGATCCCCCCCAGTCCTTTCAGACCCGTGCCCCGCACCAGGTGCATCAGCACGGTCTCGGCGTTGTCATCCGCCGTATGGGCCGTGGCGACTTTGCCGGGCAAGGTGGCAAAAAATCCATAGCGGGCTTCCCTTGCCGCCGCTTCCAGTCCCTTTTTCCCGGGGCGGACTGCGCCGCCGCCCACCGTCAGGGGAATGTCAAACCGGTCACACAGGTTTCGGACGAAATCCTCGTCCCGCTGGGACTCTTCTCCCCGAAGATGATGGTTAAAATGGGCCGCTTCCAGATGGATGCCCAATTTTTCCCGGAGCAGGTAAAAGCCAAACAGCAGCGCAACAGAATCTGCCCCGCCGGACACGGCACAGATCACCGTATCCTGGGGGCGCACCATGTCATAGTGCCGCAGCTGTTCCAGCAGCTTAGTCAGCATGCTTCCACTCCCTGTCCGCAAAGGCCTGGTACTGGCCGATCCATTGCAGCTTCACCGTGCCGGTCTCGCCATGGCGGTTTTTGGCAACGATGCACTCGGCAATGCCCTTATCCTCGGAATTTTCATTATAATATTCGTCACGATACAAAAACATCACGGAGTCCGCGTCCTGCTCGATGGCGCCAGATTCACGCAGATCCGACAAAATGGGCCGCTTATCCGTCCGGCTCTCCACCGCACGGGACAGCTGGGACAGGCAGATCACCGGAACATTCAGTTCCTTTGCCATGATCTTCAAAGACCGGGAAATCTCGCCCACCACGACCACACGGTTGTCGTTGTTTTTGCCGTAGCCGGAGCCGTTCATCAGCTGTAAGTAGTCGATGATCACAAGGCCCAGATTGTCAAGTCTGCGGCACTTGGCGTTGATATCCGCCACGGTAACGGTGGGGTTATCATCAATGCGGATATCCGTCTGGCTCAAGGCGGCGGAAGCCATGCACAGCTTTGTCCACTCTTCCTCGGAGAGCTTACCGGTGGCCAGCTTTTGCAGCTCCACAAAACTCTCATTGGCCAAAAGACGCATGGCAAGCTGCTCCCGGGACATTTCCAGGTTGAAGATCGCCACAGTTTTTTGATACTTTTTCGCCACATTCACGCCGATATTCAAGGCAAAAGCGGATTTACCCATGGCGGGACGAGCGGCGATCAGCAGCAGGTCGGACTTATTCAGGCCGTTGATCTTACTGTCCAGATCGTGCAGGCCTGAAGAAAGGCCGGGGATGGCAGAGTCCGACTGGCTCAATTCCGTCAAATGGTCGAACACCTTGTACAAAATGGTGCCGATGTGTTCCAGGGAGTCCCCCCGCTCGCCCTTGCGCAGGGCATAGATCTTCTTTTCGGCTGTCTCCAGCATTTCCGCCGGGGTGCCCACCTGGGAGTACACCGTCTCGGAAATGTCCACACCCGCCTGAGCCAGCCCCCGGAGCATCGCCTTATCCCGGACGATGGTGGCATAGCGCACCGCGTTGGCCGCAGTGGGGGTGATCTCCATGAGCTGCATGATGTAGTCTCTGGAGTTATCGTGGTAGACACCGTTCTCCCGCATCTTGTCCAGCACGGTCACCGGGTCGATGGTCTGGGAGTAATTGAACATGGAGTAAATGGTCTCAAAGATCTCCCGGTTCTGCTCCAGATAAAAATCCTCGGGTTTGACCACGCCGATCACATCGGCAACACAGCGGCTGTCGATGAGGATGGAGCCAAGGACGGACTGCTCCGCCTCTAAGGATTGGGGCATCTGCCGGGACAACAATTCTTCATCCATGTTGGTTCTCACCTTTCTCTAAAATCTCCGGCATCCCAGGCCGGTGCCCGGAATGCCCGAATATCATTTGATTTTTGGACGGTTTTCAGAAATACAGCTCCATGCCGATCTCGTCCCCGTCCCGGTCCGTGGTCACAAAGCCGAAGCTTTCATAAAGCCGCCGGGCCGTGTCATTTCCCTCAATGTAGCACAGGATGACCTTTTGATACCGCCGCTCCTGTTTCATTCGTTCTAAAATCAGTGCAGTGGCGGCTTTTCCATAGCCCTTTCCCTGATAACGGCAGTCGATAAACAGCTGGCTCAGGTCATAGGCCTCCAGCTCGGGGCAATCATAATACATTGCCATGCCCACAGGAGTCTCCCGGTCATAGATCACGAACGCCTGACTGTGGTACTCCCGGTAGGCAAACGCCCGGGCCAACATACCGGGCCCCTCCGACACATAATGCTTCTGTGCCTCGGATACCCGAAGACCCAGCCGCCAGTTATCCGGCCCCACGCTCTGCAAATGCAGCCCGGCATCCGCCTGTTTCCCGGCTTCTTCCAAAAGGGCGTTGGCCTTTCGCAGAAGTTCCTTTGTCTCCGCAAATGACAGCCGCTCCATGGCCTGTTCGTAGCCCATGAGCAGCACCTGTGCCACTTCTTCCGGCTGACAGGCAGGGACTTGCCCGGCAAATTCTGCCAAAAAATAGACAGTATGCTTGGTATAACCGGGGCGGCGGGTCAGTGGATAGAAAAGCTCCTCCCGGAAGCCGGGGCGCAATGTCACATTCAGCCCCGCTTCCTCGCTGATCTCCCGCAACGCAGTCTGTTCTTCCGTTTCCCCGGGTTCTGCGTGGCCCTTGGGGAAGCCCCAGTCGCCGTTGGTCTGGCAAATGAGCACATAACGGATCCCCTCCGCCGTCCGGGTAAAGACCACCGCACCGCAGGAAGTAATGGTTTTCATCAGGCTTCCACGATCTTCACCGTCAGCGGGGCGGTGATCTCATAGCCCAGCTTGCAGGTAACGGTGTAGGTGCCCACATTTTTGATGGTGTCGTTCAGCACCATCTTCCGCTTGTCCAGCTTGATGCCGGTGGCCTTTTCCAGGGACTCGGCAATTTCCGCCGTGGTAACAGAGCCGAACAGGCGGCCATTGCCGCCGCCCTTGGCGTTGACCGTCACGGTCAGCTCCCGCAGGCGCTTGGACAGGGCCAGGGCCTCTGCCTTCTCCTTGGCGATGCGCTCCTGGGTGGCCTTGTCGTTCATGCGCATGGTGTTGATGGCATCGGGGGTCGCTTCGATGGCCAGCTTCTTGGGCAGCATAAAGTTCCGGGCGTAACCGTCAGAAACCTCGATCATCTGGCCCTTCTTGCCCTTACCCTTGACATCCTGTAACAAAATCACTTTCATATTTCAAATCTCCTTTAGCTTTCGTAGTATTGGTCGATGGATTCCACCAGCATATCCAGCACTTCCTTCACGGATTTGCCCATGACCTGGGCACCGGCGGTGGCTGTATTGCCGCCGCCGCCCAAAGGCTCCAGAATATTCTGCACGTTGGCTTCGCCGATGGAGCGGGCGGACACATACACGCCGCCCTTATCCGGGTACAGCACAAAAGATGCGCTGATACCGGAAATGTTCAATAATTCATCCGCCGCCTGGGCAGCCAGCGCCCGGGGGGTGGGATTATTCAGCGCGGCAATGGCCAGCTCCTGCCGGTACAGCCGTGCGGACTTGATGATCTGATACTTTTCCATGGTGTCCTGGAAATCGTTTTGCAGCAGCTTTTTCACTTCCACCGTATCCGCGCCCCACTGGCGCAGGGTGGCCGCCGCTTCAAAGGTACGCTGTCCGGTGCGGACATTGAAGCTCTTGGTATCCAGGAAGATACCCGCCATCAGGCTCTTGGCCTCAATGGGCATCACATCGGATTTTTCCACCGCGTATTGCAGCAGCTCCGTCACCAGCTCCGAAGCGGAGGAGGCGTAAGGCTCGTGGAGGTTGACCACCACCGGATTGATGTAGTTGGCGGCACGGCGGTGGTGATCCACCACGCACACCTTGGAAATGGCTTCCAGCAAAGGCTCGCACTCCACCTGATCCGGGCGGTTGGTATCCACCACCACCAGGATGCTGTGGTTATCGCAAAGCAGCAGCGCCTCCTGCCCGGAAATGAACACATCCCGGTATTCCGGCACGGCACAGATCTCCTCGATGAGCCGCTCTGCGGCGTTCTGCTCCAGATCCAGCACGATGTGGGCCTTTTTTCCCTTTTTGCGGCACATACAGGCAATGCCCATGGCAGCGCCCACCGCATCCAGGTCCGCATTTTTATGCCCCATGATGAACACCTGGCTGCTCTGACCCATAAGCTCCATCATGGAGTTGGAGGTGACACGGGAACGCACCTTGCTGCGATGGTCGGACTCCTGGCTGCGCCCACCGTAGAAGGTGAAGTTGAACCGGTCCTTGATCACCGCCTGGTCACCGCCCCGGCCCAGGGACATTTCAATGGCCAGTGCCGCAAAATTGTAGCTTTCCTCGAAGGTCTCGCCATCCACGCCGATGCCCATGGAGATGGATGCTTCCAGGCCCGCCGGGTTTTCCACATGGTGGATATCCTCCAGCAGAGAGAATTTATTTTCAATGGCCCGGCTCAGGTCCCGCTTTTCAAACACCAGCAGGAAGCGGTTCCGCTCCAGCCGCCGGAACAGGCCGTGGTACTCCTCTGCCCAGTTGGATATCACATCGTTGACCCGGGCGTTCAGGTTGGAAATGGCGCTTTCGTTCAAATTCTTGATGAGCTCTTCGTAGTTATCCACCAGGATGATGCTCACCACCGGGCGGGAACGGATGTATTCATCCCGCACCTGATAAAGCTCCGTCAAATCGGTCAGGTACAGCATGGCAAGAACAGTGCCGTCGTGATCTTCCGTGCGGCTGGTATGTCCGTAGACCCGGTAGCGGCGGCCCGAAAGGGTCACATCATAGGGGTACTCGGATTTTCCAGCTGCCAGCCATTCCAGGGTAAATTCCGGCATCAAGGCAGTCAGCCGCTGTTCCAGGTAAGTCTCCTGGTAGCCGCTGATCCGGGAGAACGCATCGTTGGCCCAGAGCACCGCTTCGTCTCCCAGTCGCACCAACGCCATGGGAAACGGCGCTTCTCGGCCGTCATCCATCTCGGTGCTGCTGAAGGTATCCCGGATGTAACCCTGGATGACCCGGCGGCGGCGGCTCCGGCAGACCAGATAATACGCAAGCAGCAGCAACGTCAGCCCCACTTCCACGCCAGCGAGCACCCAGTTTTCTATCAGCGCCGCTGCCAGTGCAAAGCCGGTCATGAACGCAAAGTACATCCAAAGGCCCGGCCACATCAGCCGTCCATGCTTCTTGTTCATTCTAATTCCTCCCGCAAATAGGTATACTACCCATATTATCCTTACTATAACGGATATTATATCAAATCCGCCACAAAGGTGCAACTGATTTTCAAAGTTTTTCCTGTCTTTCCACCAAAAAGAAAAGGCTGTCGCCTTTTGCCGAAAAATAATGGTATACTTTTTCCCGAAAATGTGCTATACTAATTCCAGAATGCGCCGGGATGGGCTTCCCCGGGCAACTTCAAATCTGTCCCCGGCTGCGGCTTGCATGGGGCAGCATACCAGAAAGCGTGCAGGCGCCGTGCCCACTTTGACCATACAGGGTCGCAAAAGTCGGGGCAGGCGGGTGCCTGTTTTGTTATGGTCTTTTTTCTAAAAGACCCCATTTTTGAAAGGAGTATTGATTTTACTTTGGCAGAAAAATTGAAAATTATCCCTCTGGGTGGCTTGGACGAGATCGGTAAAAACTGTACCGTCTTGGAATACGGCAAGGACATGATCGTGGTGGACTGCGGTGTCAGCTTCCCCGACGAAGAAATGTACGGCGTTGACCTGGTGCTGCCGGACTTCACTTATCTGACCCAGAACGCCAAGAAACTGCGGGGTATGTTCATCACCCACGGTCACGAAGACCATATCGGTTCCATCCCCTATTGTATGCAGCAGGTGCGCTGCCCCATCCATGGCACCGCCATGACCAACGGCCTGATCCGGCTGAAGCTGGAAGAACACCGGCTGGCCGACGCGGTAAAGCTGGTAACCCACAAGCCCGGTGACGTGGTCAAGGCAGGCTGTTTCAGCGTGGAATTCATCCATGTGAACCACTCCATCGCAGACGCGGTGGCTTTCGCCATTAAGACCCCCGTGGGCACCGTTATCATGACCGGTGACTTTAAGATCGACCCCACTGCCGCTGACGGCATGATCGATCTGGCCCGGCTGGGCGAGCTGGGCAAGCAGGGCGTTCTGGCGCTGCTGGCAGACTCCACCAACGTGGAGCGGGCAGGCTA
>CAZVAB010000048.1:0-9421 GCA_964625045.1 uncultured Oscillospiraceae bacterium
AGTGAAGTCCTTGCCAAAGGGTAAGGTAAAAGGCAGTTCCGCATCTCAGGGACTGGCATACTGCAATCTGCTGTTCGGAATTGAGCAGGAGCTTGCAGCCAAAACAGCAGAAGAACGGTATGAACAGCGGCTGGAGCAGGCAAAACCTGTTTTAGACGCGATGTTTGCATGGGCAAATTCCAGAACGGCAGCGCCGAAATCTGCGCTGGGTAAGGCGTTCCATTACTTAAAAGAGCAGTGGTCTTACTTAACCAGTTATCTGAAAGACGGCAGACTGGAGATCTCCAACAACCGGGCCGAAAGAAGCATAAAACCTTTCGTCATTGACCGAAAGAACTTCCTGTTCGCGAACACTCCAAATGGAGCGACCGGTAGTGCGGTTATGTTCAGCCTGATCCAGACAGCCATTGAGAATGGACTGGATCCATATAAATATCTGACCTGGCTGCTGAAAACAGCGAACAATGCGGATTTGTCCCAAGAGGATACAATCCAGGCGTTACTGCCCTGGAACGCATCGGAGGAGTGCCAGTCTATGAGAAAGGAACCCACAGCATGAGAAGGACAAATATCGACGCAGTTCTAAAGATGACAAACGATTATCTGGACGGCAGGATGGGGCGTATTGATTATGAACTGGACTTTCCGTATGAAGTTGAAAAGCGATACCAGAGGATGCACACAGAGGATGCGGATTACGCAGATATGCTGTACTACTACCTGATTGAATGCGGCACAGACCGTGCTGCCGGCCTGTCCGACAAAGCCTTCCGAAATTTGATCCAAAAGCAGTACCAGGAAGTCCTGGATGGCGTATATTGAATAGAAAACATTTTCCGGGTGTCCACGCAGGACACCCGGGTTTTTAGGTCAATCTGTCGTCAGAATTTACGCTTACGCATGATCACTCATGCCGCCTTCCCGAAAACTTTATTATACTGTTTTATTGGACCGCTCCCGAGCATTGCTCTTTTTTGTGCGCTGTGAGAGCAAATTATGAAATCCGCTCACAACGGACGGTTACACGGTTTTTTCCGCCAATGGTACAGGTGAATAGTGTCAGATCCCAGTCTCCTGCAGTCATGCTGTCCACGTCTGATGGCTGCAAGGTCTCCAGCTCCGTTACCCGGTAGGTGAATTCGTTTCCATCCATATCTGTGAAGCTTACTTCGTCCCCAATGTGCAGGTTCTTCAAGCCTCCGAAGTGCTTGGCATAATTATGGGCGCAGATGGTCATGTTGTCCTGA
This sequence comes from uncultured Oscillospiraceae bacterium, assembly GCA_964625045.1. GTDB lineage: Bacteria > Bacillota > Clostridia > Oscillospirales > Oscillospiraceae > Faecousia. The sequence continues at coordinate 1,248 of CAZVAB010000048.1, forward strand.
TAGACGGAACCGGTGTAGCGGCAGGGAGCAATTTTTAATTGCTTATAACTCCACTGGCTCATGATGGGAAGTTCAAGCGACAAGGAGGGAATCCGCAGGATCCCGATGTAATCGTAGCCTTGCAGATTCTGCACAGGCATTTCCATCTGTGGATTTTGAATGTATGCCGGAAGCTCCGGTTCGGGTTCCGGCAGGGTGGGGGGATCGGGAGAAGGTGTGTCTTCCACCGGCTCAGAGGGAGATTCTGTGGGGAGCGTGGGCTGGGGTGCTTGGATCGGGGCCTTTTCCGGAATGATCTGGGAAAGTTCCTCCATGATCTGCTGGGCATCCTCTCCGGCACGATCCGCTTCGATACGGTTGTAGCCGGTCAAAGCCAGCGCACTGATGAGGCAAAGCAAGCCGATGGTGATGCATATGGTCCCTTTAGGCATCGGCATCACCTCTGCGCCGAATTAGGCCGATAAGCAGCATGGTAAGACCGGCAAGGAGCAATACGGGAACAGGCCACCAAAGCTGACCGGTTTGGGGCAGATTGGGCTTGGGAGGTTCATCCGGCTTGGAACAGGTATTGGTAATGGTAAAGGTATAGCCGTTTTGCTCGATTTTGGGATCCTGATAGCCGGCAACAGCATTTTCTGTGACGCTCCATTTGTGATTGGCGTCCAGATCCTTCCAAGTGTACTGCCAGCGGCCGTTGATCGGCAATGTCACAGTATCATATATTGCACCATCGCACAGAAGATGGACGGTGATGGATTGAGGACGCTGGGAGCTATGGCAACTGTCGTTCCAGATTTTGATTACTTCGTAATCCTCAAGAATGGGATTGACGGAGATTTTCGGCACTGCGCTGATTACATAATTCCACGTATTGGAGGATTGCAGCTGCTCTGGCAAAAGGACAAAGAAGGGTGCGGCACTGTAAACATACCCATTTAAAACAGCGCCGGAGGGAAGCACCAAATACAGCCCAAGAGGGATATCTTCAAAAGTGGCAATGCCATGATCGGAGGTCAGGGCAGAGGTGTCCGGTATGATACTGTTTTGCAGGATTACGGATTCCAGCGTTTGAGCGGCTTCCTGCCACTGGGCATCGTTCTTACCTTGAATATTCACAAGTGACGCATATGCGGAAAAACGTGGCAAAACAGAAAGGCTTCCGGTTTCGTCAACAGACGAAACATGGTAAAGGGAAAACTCAAATCCCTCAATGCTCAGTTCGCCGCATTGGGCGGTGAGCTGCAGCTGCGCAGTTTGGGAAAGATCAATGGGGCCGGCAGCCAAAACGGTGTTTGACAGCAACAGGAGCAGCAATAGCAGGACAATCAGATTACGAAATTTCAATATTGACATCTCCTTGAGGTTTCTTACGTCGCTTGGGAAGCAGCAGACCGAAGAGCAACACCAGAAGCATGGGCGTTGCGACGACGGGAGTAACGATCAGCGGTTCAATCTGCATGGCGTCGGCAGTGACGCGGATGGATGCGGATTCTTTCAGGTTTTCAATGCGATGGCCACGCACCAGAAGCCGCTGTGAATTGATGCCGTAGGGCGTGCAGGTGACAAGGGTGCAAAGATCCTGTCCCTCGACGATCGCCAGATCATCCGTTTCATGTGGCTCTACGATCAAAATTTGGTCGACTTCATAGGCAAGTATCTCATCCAAAACACGGAGCATAAAAATATCTCCGATTTGCAGCTTGTCCAGATTGGTAAACAGCTTCGCACTGGGTAGTCCACGGTGACCGGAAAGGACACAATGGCTGCTTTCGCCTCCTACGGGAAGACTGGACCACTCCAAATGTCCGATGGCGATCTGAAGGATGGATTCGTCCGTTCCGTGATAGATGGGCAAGGTACAGCTGATGCCGGGAATTTCAATATAGCCCATGACACCGGAGGAAGAGACATTCAGAAGCTGTGCGTAGCTCTTCTTCTGCGTGTCGGAAAGGGCAAAACCGGTATTGCGGGAGAGAAGGGAATGGTTGTAATTCCATGCGCTATCCCAGATCTGCGTATACAGCTCCTTATCGAGCTTTGCCACGTCTTCCGTGTAGTTGGAGATGGTGTGGGATTGGTGAAGGGAGTTCCAGTAGTCGCTAATGGTGGGATACAGCAGCAAGGACATTCCCGCAAGCAGCAACACGATCAAGAGGATCGTTGTGATGGGATTATTGTTTTTCTTCATTGCGGAAATCTCCTTGCCGTTGCACCCGGGGAGGAAAAGCCTCCCCTGTACAGCGGATGATCAATTTATGCGTTGCCGTTCATACGCTTCTTGGTCACGAGCAGCACAACAGCGCCCAGAACCAGAAGAGAACCTGCGACATAGAAGATGGTGGTACCAATGCCACCGGTGGTGGGCAGCTCGGTGCCGGTGGTGTTAACGACGGAGAAAGAGTAGAGATTGTTATTTGCCGTCAGTCCCGTTTCACCATTTTTCACGGTCCAAGTGCAGCCGCTCAAAGTGGGGGCGCTTGTAATGGTGATGGTGATAGAGGACTTGAGCATATTGTAGCCGCTAGGGGCAATCAGCTCGGTGATGGTGTAGGTGCCGGCACCCAGCCCCTCAAAGGTCAACACACCGTTTGAGTCCACATAGGCACTGGTGTTGATGGGAGTGGTAACGGTATTCTTGGTGACGGTGGTGATCTTCGTATACTTGTTGGTGATAGAATCGTAGGATTCATTGCTTTCATCGGCAGGAGCGGTTTTAGTGAAAGTGCCGTCCTTGAGCATATAGTAGGTACCGTTTTCGGAAAGAACGTAAGATTCCTTGTTGATCAGCACGACCTTCAGTGCTTCTCCTGCAATTTGGAACTTGGCACCGGTCAGAGGATTCTGCGAGCTGTCAACCTTGGTCAGTTTCAGACCGGTGGAGTAGGTCTTGGTGGTGCTGTTGGGGGTGGTGCCGGTGGGTTCGTCCTTTTCAGGAGTGCCACTCTCGCCGGCGTAATTGAAGTTGGGGTTGTTGGAATAGGTCAGATTCACGTTGTTGATATTGCCGGTCTGGGTCAGGTCGGCGTTTTCATTCAGCGTTGCGGAGTAGGTCACGACAATATCGGCACCTACTGTATAGTTGATGAAGTTCTTGAAGGTGATTGTGATGGTGGTGATGCCGGTTTCAGAGGCAACGGAGCTAGCTACCGTGTAATCGTTATCCTTTATCAATTCGGTGGAACCGACCTTGATCGAAACGTCGCCGTTAAAGGTCAGACCTTTGCTCATGGTATCGTTCAGGATGAAGTAGTACTTGTTGTAACCGGTCATGTTGGGGACTTTGGAAGTGACTTCGTAGCTGATATTGTCACCGATGGCGGCAGAGTTGGCCTCGACCTTCTGATCATCCTCAACGATCTTCTTATCAACGGAGGGCGCGTCCAGTTTGGGGTTGATGGTGGCGGTGGGGGCAGTGGTGGTCAGGGAGCAGGCGGCAGTAATGGTCTGACCGTTGGAAGTACCGCCACCGGCGACCAGATAGTAGCCGGGGGCACTCAGGTTGATGGTACCGGTCTGAGCGCTAGTTGCAATGGTGACAGTGCCGTCGGCGGTGATGCTGTTTTCGGTTGCGGTTGCGTAGGCAAGAGCTGCCTTTGCAAAGCTGTTCAGAGCATCAGCATTGTTGGAAAGGCTGTTGATATAGCTGATGAGTTCTTCACCGGAGTAAGATTTTTCACCTGCGGTGTAGGTAAAATTCTTGAAATGATCGTTAATGGTGTAGGAGTAGTGCTGATTGTCACTGGAGTAGGTGACATCGAAGATCTTGTAGGCGCTGTACGTGCTGCCGCTGATGGAAACAGCAGTATTTGTGTTGTTGACGGTGATGGAATAGCTTTCCGCACCGAAAGCGGGAATGGTCAGAGCGAGAATCATGACCAATGCCAGCAGCAAACAGGCAAGCTTAGTTGTGTGTTTCATTGGTTTATCTTTCCTTTCATATTGTGTATTCTGAAATGGAGTGATTGCGGGGGCCGTCAGGAGGATCGTCCCTCCTTTCGACGAAAATAGTGGTTATAGAGCAGGAACAATGCAGCAAGAAGCAGCGTAAAGCCGCCTGCGGTATACAAAGTGCTGCCATGACCGCCGGTGGCAGGAAGCTGATAGCCGGCGGTGTTTACCGCTGTGATGGCAATATCTGCGGTCATGGTAAGGGTGTAAATGCCGTCGGGTGCATCAAGAAGTGTATCCTCGTTTCGGAAGCTGAGGGCGAAACCATCATGTTCGACCTCCTCGATGGAGACCAGCGCACCGTAGGGGATCGAAATGCTTGCGCTTTCGTTATGCCCAAGTTCGACCGAGATGGTCTTCTCTTCATTGCAGCCGATGGGCGTGTAATGAATGAGGAAGCGGAATTTCTGTGAAGTGGTTGCAACCTCGACCTTCTTGGTCAAGGTAAGCTTCTGAGACACATAATCATTGGTCACACGAAGAAGCGTTTGGTTGTTTTCGTCCACCGAGACCGTTTGCCCTCCCGTATCGATCAGTGTGAGCGTGCCGTCTGCCGCCACATGGAACTGTACATCGGAGGTGAAGCCAACGCAGTGGCTGGGGGCTTGGATCTCCGAGAGAGAATAGGTGCCGGGGAGCAGACCAATGATGTTCAGCTGTCCGGTACTGTTTACTGTCAGATCGGTCACCGGTGTGACGGTGGATCCTTCGTTTACCGGGAGCAGGATCCATTTTTGCGCAGATGTCTGATTGCTTCTCCAAATTTGGAGCTTTGTGCCGTCAGTAATCGTGCTGCTCGTCAAATCCAATACAGCGTCCGATTTATTCAGCACAGCGTTTCGTGGCTTGATGGTCAGGCTGCCATCACTATTGAGAAGCAGGAACCACTTTTGGTTGTCGTTGTCCGTTGGGACACTGCCAGACCAAAACTGTACGGCGGTACCGTTGCTCAACCCGCCACCGTCCAGATCCAAATAATGCTCTGCGCTACCGTCGTTGTAACGGAAGCAGTAGGAGCCGTCGGCGTTTCGGGTTATAGTCAAGGCCAGTGCGCTGTCGCTGTCAATGGGGCGAAGGACTGCACCGGCACCATTGCCGCTTCCGTCGATGCCGAGAACATATCCCGGACTATCACGTAGGGCAAGATAGTATTGCTGCCCTTCCGTTATAAATTCGTTAACGTCGGATAGGACTTGATAGGAGACGTCCGCATTCGGAAGAAAGCGTAGCAAATTGCCGGAAGCGTCTTTCAAGCGGAATACCGCACCGGTCAGTGCAGCACCGGCAGGATTTTGCTTTTGGATAGTCATGGAGACCCGGTTGGTTGTGTTGATGAAGACTACCCGGCTGTGGACATCCATGATGATGGTTCCGGTGGCTGTGGAGCCGGATTGTACGACACCGTTTACAGTGTTTACGACGGTATAACCATCGGCGGAAAGTTCCGTAACTGTGTAGCGCAGACCGTAGGGCAGATGCTTGATCTTGACATACTCTCCGTCCTTGAGCTGGAAGGTTGCACCGTTACAAATGATCAGGTCGCTGCTGAGCAGTGTGCCCTCGGCGCTATAACGATCGTAAACATAGTCGTCCATGATCGGATCACCGTTCTGATCGAAGAACCGAACCTGGAAGGGGAATTCCTTATTGGGATCGGAGTCGCCCACCACTTCCTTTTCGATGGTCAGATCGGAGGTCTTCTGCTCGATATTCACACCGGTGACGGAGGGAAGGGTAAAGCTCATGTAACAGGTAGAGCCCGAAGCGCCTCGCTCCGTATAGAAGAAGGTGAGGGTATGTACGCCTGCATCGCCTTGATCCAGATAGTCCCACAGATCCACATATTCGCCAACGGAGGAGTGAATACCGCCGATGTCACAAATGAGCGTGTCATCAAGGAATACCCACATATCGTCATCACCGAAGAAGGTGTAATCCAAAGGACCTACATAATCGGCAGTCAGGTTGAACTGGACGGAATACTGCATACCGAAATAGGAATTATGATCGTTACCGTCATCGCTGATGGGGAATGCTGTTGATTCGCTCGTCCATTTTCCGGTAATGCCGTCCGAACTGGCGTAGCCGTAATATTTCCGATCGGCTCGGTTCAGTGTTCCGGTTCCACCGAAGACGGTATCCGTTTTATTGGTGGCGGCATCCATGGGCCAGAAATTGTTGGTGAAAATGTGGCTATGGACGGTTGACGAGTTGGGAGAAGGATTGAAGAAATACTCCAAATCCGAAATGGTTCCAAGCCCTGCTGCGGTGGCGCTGGAAAGGGTGTAGGTATCGCCCACGCGCTTGAATACGAGAGTACTGTCTTCATACGTAGTCTTGCCGGTGGCGGAACCGTCGTTGAACAGATTCGGTACGATCAGATAATCGTTATACACGATTTTTCCGTCTTTTAAGCGGGTCACAAGGCCAAAGGTGCAGCCAAGGGTATTGGATTGATGGCGCTTGTTTAGATAGCCGCCGTCGAATAGATAGTTTGCCATGCCGGTGCCGGTATTGGCGTTGCCGAAGGCAAGGGCATCACGATAAGAATTCCATGTGGTCAGACCATTGGCGCTGGTTCCGTAGTTTTCCGGAGAGTTGATACCGGATGTGCCTGTGAGCCAATTGTCGGAGGCATTTTGACCGCTGGAAATGTCGTAATCGTAGAAGACAGCGGAGGTGGAGAAGCTGTTCTGAGTGGCGGCGTAGACCAGTCGGATCACGGAATCCGATGAGATCCAGATCACGTTGTTCCCTTTGTTCGATTCCGCAAACTCCTGACGATTGGTGAAATGGATATCCGCGGCATCGTAGACGGCCCAATCATCAGGATCGGTGCTGGTAGGATCTGTTCCGGTCAGTACCCAAACCTTGCTCAGATGGTAGCCGGAGGAATCCGGCAACTTATCCACATAGGTGGTATTTGGTGCCTTGATGTAGTCGAAGGATTCGCTGGTGTAAAGCTGCGTCAGCACTTCCTTTGTATCGATCTTGTACAACGGGGTGCTCTGACCATAGTTTTTACTGGTGTTCAATCCGGAAACCTGCACCAGTGGGATTTGAACCGTTGTTTGGGAGCTGGGATCGTTGTTTTGGGGGAGCTTTCCACCCCGGGTATCAAAAATGGTCAAGAGCGTTCCTTTGGAGGAAGCTTTGGCACGCCAGATATTTGCGTAATACTGGACGGTGTAGTGGGGATTTTCGGTGGTGCCGGCAAGAAGCACAAGCGTACCGCTTTCAACATCACCGGTCAGCGCCGGAGCACTGTCATCCATTGCAAACAGTGCGTTATCCATGGGTTTTAAACCCACGTTATCGTCCACCTGCCAGCAGACGACTTCCAAAGCAAGATCTACGTCATCCAAATCGTCAACGGCAGTGCCCAGTTGCTGAAAGACCGAAGCCTTGACTTGAATTTTGGCGGTCATGGTATAGGCATCGGTATCGATAGGAACACCGTCTTGTGTAAGACACAGATCTCGCACGATCCATTGCCCGTTGCCGTTTTGACCGGAGATCATGTCTTGCAGAAGTTGATACTGCATTTCACTAACATCGGATACATGAAGCTGCGCATTGCCGGGCAGAGGAGCGGAGCCAATGGCATTGAGCGTCAGCACCAATTGCTCATCTTCGTAGACAAACTGCTGCACATATGAATCGGAAGAAGCACCGACACACGCATCGCTGTGGGTATGCTCCTGCATCTGGCAAATGAGCCGCTGAGATGTTTGGAAACTGAAGCAACTGTCGCCGTGCTGATGGGTGAGAACCTCCGGCAGCGGACACACAAGACATCCGTCTTTGCCGTAGCAATGGTCAGTATGTGTATGGGCAACAATCTGCTCTTGCGTGCAGACCGGTGTCTGAAGCCCTTCGGGATTACTCTCGTAGCAGGACGCATCGTGGATGTGGCCGGCAATCTCGGGCAGGGAACAGACAAGATCCCCGTGAGCATTATAGCAGGCCACGACGTGCGTGTGCAGCAGAAAATCAGCTTTTCTGCAGACATACGAGCCGTCTGCATCCAAACAATCTTTGGTGTGCTGATGGCGGAGCGCCGTACAGAGCAGACCAGTTTGTGTGAGCGTTTCATAGCAACTGCTGTCATGAGTATGCTCCGGTATATTACATTGTTTTTCCATAGTTATGGCGGGGAGAATCAGTATATAGGTGGTGCAGAACACCACAACTGCTGCAAGGAAGGTTACGATTTTACGCCATCG
>CAZVAB010000049.1:0-9393 GCA_964625045.1 uncultured Oscillospiraceae bacterium
TACGTTAAAACCCCTGTTTTCGCCTGACGAAAACAGGGGTTCTTTGACAGACTGAACTCCCTCTCCTGCCGGAGAGGGAGTTTTTGGTCATCGTAGATACCGATTATAAATCTGCGCCCACGGTAATTCATTCGTCATGTAGGGCGGGGACACGCCCCCGCCGCCCAGGTGGGACAAATGCTCTGCTACCACACCCCACCGCACCAAAATATTTGTCATTTCGAGCGAAGCGAAGCGGAGTCGAGAAATCCACGCATTTCCGGGATATTTCATATAAAATCAGTGCCAAGATCCCTCGACTGCGCTCGGGATGACATGGACTTTAGACGGTGCATTTTTCTCCCAAGTCCTCCCCTTTGGGGAGGGTGACCGAGCGCAAGCTAGGTTGGGAGAGGTTGGGGACGTTTCGCCTACCGGCGAGGATATTTCTTCCGAAATATCCCCCTCTTCCGTCAAAAAAGTACCGTCCCTTGGCTCCCCCTGTGGGGGAGCTGGCCGAAATCTTTGATTTCGGTCTGAGAGGGCAAAAATCCGCCCTCTCCGTCACGGCATTTGCCGTGACACCTCTCCCAAAGGGAGAGGCAAGTCATTCACCGACACAAAAACGACAGTTTTCCCCAGAGGGGAAGGCTTTTCTTGTGGTTTCCGCTCCTTGCAGGCAGGACGCTTCTGCTTATCAGATACAGAATCCGCCGCTGACCCCCAGCACCTGCCCGGTGACAAAGGGCGCATCCGCCAGATAAGCGATGGAGCAGGCCACATCCTCCGGCGTGCCGTTGCGTCCCAGAGCCGCTTCCTCCGCCATTTCCGCCAAAATCGGCGCATCCACATTGGCGCACATATCCGTCAAGATCACCCCGGGGGCAACGCAGTTGACCCGGATGCCGCTGGGGCCCAGCTCCTTGGCCAGTGCCTTGGTCATGGCGATGACCGCCCCCTTGGTGGCGGAGTAGGAAACTTCACAGGAGGCCCCCACCTGCCCCCACATGGAGGAAACGGTGACGATGCTCCCCTGCTGCTTTCGCAGGAAGAAGGGCATGGCGGCGTTGATGCAGTGATACATTCCCTTGACATTCACCGCAAAGATCCGGTCCCAGTCCTCCTCCGGCTCCATGCTCATCAGCCCCGTGTTGCAGATGCCGGCGTTGCACACCAGAATGTCCACATCCGGGATCTGCCGGAAAGCGCTTTTTACCCCGTCCCCGCTGGCAACATCACAGCAAATGGGGATCGCACCGGTTTCTTTTGCAACTTTTTGGGCGGCTTCGTGGTTCTTTTCGTAGAGAAAATACACCCGGTCACCCTTTTGGGCGAAATGGGCCACCGTTGCTGCGCCAATGCCCCGGGAGCCGCCGGTGATCACAACTGTTCTCATATCAGATCTCCCGCAGCGCATCCACCAGAGCGGTCTTTCCGGTGGTCTTTTCGTCTTTCATCTTGATGACCCGGGCGGGGCAACCGGCGACCACAGCCCCGGCGGGGACGTCTTCTACCACCACGGCCCCGGCAGCCACCACGGCATCATGGCCGATGCGGCAGCCCTCAATGACCACGGCGTTGGCACCGATGAGCACATTGTCCTCCACGATCACGGGGGTGGCGGAAGCGGGCTCAATGACCCCGGCCAGAACAGCCCCTGCACCCACATGGCAGTTGCTGCCCACGGTGGCCCGGCCGCCCAGAACAGCGCCCATGTCGATCATGGTGCTGTCTCCGATGACCGCACCGATGTTGATGATGGCACCCATCATGATCACGGCGTTCTTGCCGATCTGCACCTGCTCCCGGATGATGGCACCCGGCTCAATGCGGGCGGGGATATCCTTCATGTCCAGCATGGGGATGGCGGAGTTGCGGCAGTTGTTCTCGATCTGCACATGGGCAAAATCGTTCGTTTCCAGCACCGGGGCGATGTCCGCCCAGTCACCGAAGATGATCTTGCATCCGGGACCTGCCAGAAATTCCCGGCAGCCGGGGAAGTTCACCGGGTCTTTCTCCCAGACATAGACCTTCACCGGGGTCTTTTTCTGGGATGTGCGGATGTATTCAATAATTTCCTGTGCGTTCATAGAGCCAATCTCCTTTGATGATTTGAAATGATTATAGCAAATTGGTGCCCTGTTGTCCAGATAAAGCGCAAAAATCCCCCGGAAAGGCTTCCGGGGGATGAAAATTATCTTCTGCGGCTTTTGGTGCGGTGCTCGGAATACTGCTTGATGCCGGAGATCTTGGAGTCAGACTCGGACATGAATGCTTTCAGCCGCTCTTCAAAAAGCTGATCCGCTGTCTTGGGTGCGGGCGGGGGCGTAGGTGCGGTGCGCTGCTGCCTGGGCTGCTGGCTGCCCTGGGGGCGGTCGCCACGGAAATTGGGACGTCCGGTGTTTTCCCGCTGGGGCTTGGGCTCCAGCCGCTTGATGGACAGGTTGACCTTGCCGCCGTCCAGGCCGATGACCTGCACTTTCACATCCTGACCCTCGGTCAGATGCTGGCGAATGTCGCTGACATAGGCATTTGCCACTTCGGAAATATGTACCATACCGGTCTTGTTCTCCGGCAGGGATACGAACGCACCAAAATTGGTGATGGATTTCACTTTACCTTCTAAAATTGCGCCGACGGATAACTCCATAGTTTACTTTGCTTCCTCCAAAATTTTAATTCTCCGGCTCGATGATCACCGTATCAGGATCGACCAGACCCAAAAATTCCATGGCGATCTGCTTGGCGCTTTCCAGCGTGCCAAGAATACCGATCTTCTGCTCAAGATCGTCGTTTTTCTGCTCCAGCTGGGCGGCCTGGGATTTCAGATCCTCGGCTTTTTGCCGATTTGCGGCCGTGGCGGTGTGGAGCGCCAGAAGTGTCACCATAGACAATGCTACGGCAAGGCAGACTGCCACCTTGGTCAGCCGGCTGCTGCGCCGGAAAACCAGCTTTGTGTGGCGTAATCGATTGCGGATCGTCATGGGGATCCCCTCCTGCATCATGGGTATCAGTGGAATGGTCATTCTTCTTTATTGTACTCGATTTTTTCCCAGATGCAAATAATTTTTTTACATTTTTCCAGATTTTTTTGAAAAATTTTTTAATGCCCCGGTGAAAAGCCCCGATGATTCCCCAAAAAGCGGCCCACAGGGGGCGGAAAAGCCGTCCCAGAGTCATCTCCCAGAGCAGGCCGCCCAGCACCGGCGCAGCAAGCAGCGCCAGCTGCGGTGCCCCCCGGCAGATGGCAAAGGTGAAGTATACCACACCGGGCAGCAGCGCCAGAAGGAACAGAAAGTCCGAGAGATTTTTCCGCTTTTTCCCCAGCGGCCTTAGAAAATCGTACACCACCCCCAGCCCGGCCCCTAAAGCAAGTCCGCCTAAAAAGCGCCCGGCGGCGGTGGCCGGACTCATCAGCGCAGCAGCCGGCCCAGCCAGCTGCCTCCCGGCCTTGCTTCTTCGTAGTGCAGGGCGCTGATCTGTCCGTCCACGGCAACCTGCCCGCCGTCCAGAGAGAGGGTCTTCAGCTGCAAGTCCTTCCCCTGGATCACCAATGTTCCCAGTCCGGTGCGCAGCACCACGGTATTCTCGTCAAAGCTGACCACCTCGCTGACCCCCGTTAAAGCCAGCTGCCGCCGCTCGTTGAGTGTCAGCCGGTGGGGCAGCTCCATTTTTTCCTCGCCCATGTCATCACCTCGTCCCATTGTATGATCCGATGGTTTCATGTATGCATGATCCTATGCCCCGAACAGTTCCTCAATGGAGCCAAAACGGTAGCCCATTTCCTCCCATTTGGTCAGCAGCTCGTCCAGAATGACCCCATTGGTTTTGGAAGTGGAGTGGAGCAGCACCACTGCGCCGTTGTGGATCCGGGGCAGCAGCTTTGCAAACGCCTGCTCCTTTGTGGGCTGGGCATCGTTGTTCCAGTCCACATAGGCAAGGCTCCAAAAAACCGTTTTGTACCCCAGCTGTTGAGCCATTTCCAAATTCTCCCGGCTGTAGATGCCCTGGGGCGGGCGGTAATATTTGGGCAGTTCCTCCCCGGTGGCTTCCTTATATAAAGAAGCCAGATCCTCCAATTCCTTTTGGAAGGAAGCAAAATTGCTGATCTTGCTCATGTCCGGGTGGTGCATGGTGTGGTTGCCCACGGTGTGCCCCTCTGCCGCCATCCGCCGCACCAGATCGGCGTTCTTTTCAATATAGTTGCCCACCAGAAAAAAGGCGGCGGGGGCATCGTGCTTTTTTAAGGTGTCCAGAATTTGGGCGGTGTAGCCGTTTTCGTAGCCCGCATCAAAGGTCAGATAGATGACTTTCTGGGTGGTGTCCCCGATGTAGGCCGCGTCCAGCTTTGCCAGCTGGCTCTGGGAGGCCGTGCCGATGGGTGCGGTTCCCTCCGTCCGAAAGCTCAAGCCCCAGGCACCGGTTTCCATGGCGTTTTTGCCGATGTGCCCCAATCCCAGCAGCAGCGCCGTCACCAGCGCCAAAATAATAAAAAGCAAGTCCCGTTTTCGCATAGAATGATCCCCTCCTGGGGCAATCTATGCCTGGGAAGAAGAAAAAATAGCCCCGCTGACAAAAAGTTCAAAAATAATTCAAAATCCACCCCTTGACAATTTTAGCACTCTATTGTATAGTGTGCTTAGCACTCAAAGGAAAGGAGTGCTAAACGAAAGGAGGAGCTTCATGGAGCTGACCGAACGGAAGAAAAAGGTACTGCGTACCATCGTAGAGCTGTACATCAGCACCGCCGAGCCTGTTGGCTCAAAGGCCATCGCCGAGATGCCCGACCTGAACTACTCCTCCGCTACCATCCGCAATGAAATGGCGGACTTAACTGCCATGGGATATCTGGAGCAGCCCCACACCAGTGCGGGCCGTGTTCCCTCCCCCGCCGGTTACCGGCTGTATGTGGATGAACTGATGGCAGATTACCACATGAGCATGGACGAAACCAACTCCATCAACGCCGCCATCGAGCAGAAGATGCAGCAGGTGGATAAACTGTGCGAGCGCATGGCGAAGCTGGTCTCCCAGGCCACGGATCTTCCCGCGGTGTCCATGGCCTCCCGGCGTGGGGGCGCTGTGGTAAAGCGGTTCGATTTGATTTTGGCCGGTGCGGGCAGCTTCATTCTGGTGGTCATGCTCAGCAACGACCAGGTGGTCAATAAGCTCATCAAGCTGCCCCTTCAGGTTAGCGAAAATGATTTGAAGCTGCTGTCCGCTGTACTCAACGCCGCCATGACCGACCTTTCCGCCCAGGAGTTCACCCCCGCCCTGATGGAGCGGCTGATGAATTCCGCCGGAAACGCTGCCACACTGGTCCCGGTGATCGTGGATTTCACCACCGAGACCCTGAAAAATCAGGGCAGCACCAATATGGCGGTGGCGGGCCAGGCAAGGCTTTTGCAGCAGCCGGAATACCGCAACATCGACAAGGCCCAGAGAATGCTCACCACGCTGGACGAGGAAGCCCTTTCCAATCTTCCCGCAGTGATGCAGAATGTCAACGGCACCAAGGTGCTGGTGGGGCCGGAAAATGTGTCCGCTGAATTGAAGGACACCTCCGTGGTCATGACCAAGTTCGACATTGGCGACGGAATGCAGGGCATGATCGGCGTGGTCGGCCCGACGAGAATGGACTATGCCAAGGTCACCGCAAGGCTCAGCTACTTTGCGGAGAGCTTGAGTAAAATGTTTGCCAAACCCGAGCAGCCCCAGCTGCCGGAAGCGGCGGAAGAGAATAAGGAGGCCTGAAAGTGGCTAAAAAAGAGAAGAAAAACCAGCAGGAACAGGTAACAGAGGAGATCAAGGAGGAAGTGATCCAGGAGGAAACGACCAAAGAGGAAGTGACCGTCGATCCCTTTGAGGAAAAATATAACGCTGAGCGGGATGCCCACCTGCGGCTGGCTGCGGAATATGACAATTTCCGCAAGCGTACCGCCAAGGAAAAGGAAGGCTCTTACATGAACGGCCGTGCCGACGCGGTGGAAAAGCTGCTGCCGGTGTACGACAACCTCTCCCGGGCGCTGAAGCAGGAAACTGCTGACGAAGCCTTCAAAAAGGGCGTGGAAATGACCATGAACGAGCTGATCAAGATCCTGAACGGCCTGGGCGTGGAGATCTTCGGCAACGAAGGTGACGCTTTCGACCCCAATATCCACAACGCTGTGATGCATCTGGAAGACGAGAACGTGCCGGAGAACACCATCGTGCAGGTGTTCCAGCAGGGCTTCAAAATGGGCGAAAAGATCGTCCGTTTCGCCATGGTCCAGGTGGCAAACTAAATTTGTAAAAACTTTTCATTCATATAGGAGGAAATTATTATGGGAAAAATCATTGGTATTGACTTGGGTACGACCAACTCTTGTGTAGCCGTTCTGGAGGGCGGCGAACCCGTTGTGATCGCAAATGCCGAGGGCGGCAGAACCACCCCCTCTGTGGTGGGCTTCTCCAAGACCGGCGAACGTCTGGTGGGCCAGGTGGCAAAGCGCCAGGCCGTGACCAACGCCACCCGCACCGTCGCTTCCATCAAGCGGCACATGGGTGAAAACTATCATGTGGACATCGATGGTAAGGGCTACACCCCCCAGGAGATCTCCGCCATGGTGCTGCAGAAGCTGAAGGCCGATGCAGAAGCCTACCTGGGCCAGACTGTGACCGAAGCGGTCATCACTGTCCCCGCTTACTTCTCCGACGCACAGCGTCAGGCAACCAAGGATGCCGGTAAGATCGCCGGTCTGGATGTGAAGCGTATCGTCAACGAGCCCACCGCAGCCGCTCTGGCTTACGGCCTGGACAAGGAAAACGAGCAGACCATCATGGTCTACGACCTGGGCGGCGGCACCTTCGACGTGTCCATCCTGGAGATCGGTGACGGCCTGGTGGAAGTCAAGGCAACTGCCGGTGACACCCGCCTGGGCGGTGACGACTTCGACCAGCGGATCATGGATTACCTGGTGGCAGAGTTCAAGAAGGCCGAGGGCATCGACCTGTCCTCCGACCGTGCCGCAATGCAGCGCCTGAAGGAAGCTGCCGAGAAGGCCAAGATCGAGCTGTCCGGCGTGACCACTTCCGTTGTGAACCTGCCTTATATCACCGCCAACGCAGAGGGCCCCAAGCACCTGGATGTGACCATCACCCGTGCCAAGTTCAATGAACTGACCCACGACCTGGTGGAGCGCACTTTAAAGCCCGTGAATCAGGCACTGTCCGATGCTGGCATGAAGCCCAGCGATCTGGATAAGGTGCTGCTGGTGGGCGGCTCCACCCGTATCCCCGCTGTTCAGGAAGCCGTGAAGGGTATCACCGGCAAGGACGGCTTCAAGGGTATCAACCCCGATGAATGTGTTGCCATCGGTGCAGCCATCCAGGGCGGCGTGCTCACCGGCGATGTGCAGGATATCCTGCTGCTGGACGTTACGCCCCTGTCCCTGGGCATCGAGACCATGGGTGGCGTGTTCACCCGTCTGATCGACCGGAACACCACCATTCCCACCCGCAAGAGCCAGATCTTCTCCACCGCCGCTGACGGCCAGACTTCCGTGGAAGTCCATGTGCTCCAGGGCGAGCGCGAGATGGCTGCTTACAATAAGACCCTGGGCCGCTTCCAGCTCAGCGGCATCGCTCCCGCACCCCGTGGCGTGCCCCAGATCGAAGTTACCTTCGATATCGATGCCAACGGCATCGTGAAGGTCTCCGCAAAGGACCTGGGCACCGGCAAGGAGCAGAACATCTCCATCACCGCTTCCACCAACCTGAGCCAGGAAGACATCGACAAGGCTGTGAAGGAAGCCGAGCGGTACGCTGCCGAGGATAAGGCCAAGAAGGAAGAGGTGGACACCCACAACGCCGCCGATCAGACCATCTACCAGACCGAAAAGACCCTGACCGACCTGGGCGACAAGATCGACGCTTCCGAGAAGGCTTCCATCCAGAGCGCCATCGACAAGCTGAAGGAAGTCAACAAGGGCAACGATATCGCTGCCATCAAGGCTGCCACCGAGGAAGTCCAGAAGGCATTCTACGCAGTGTCCGAGAAGCTGTACCAGCAGGCAAATCCCCAGGGCCAGCCCGGCTGCGATCCCAACTGCGGCGGTAACTGCGGCAACGACGGTGTCGTGGACGCGGACTACGAGACCGTGGACTAATAAGACCATAAGCCCAAGGGGCGGCGATCTGCCGCCCCTTGTTGGTGCATCGAGGTGAAAGATATGGCAGATAAACGAGATTATTATGAGGTGCTGGGTGTCCAGAAAGGGGCCAGTGCCGAGGAGATCAAAAAAGCCTACCGGAAACTGGCGCTGAAATACCACCCCGACCGGAACCCGGATAACAAAGAGGCCGAAGAAAAGTTCAAGGAAGCGGCGGAAGCCTACGAAATTCTGTCCGACGATGATAAGCGTGCCCGGTATGACCAGTTTGGCCATGCGGGCGTTGACCCCAATTTCGGCGCAGGCCAGGGCGGCTACGGCGGCGGATTTGGCGGCTTCGGAGATTTTGGGGATCTGGGCGATATTTTCGGCTCCTTCTTTGGCGGCGGTGGATCCCGGGGTTCCCGGCGCAATGCCCCCGCCAGAGGTGAAAATGTGGGTGCCCGGCTGGAAGTGACCTTTGAAGAGGCGGCTTTCGGCTGCGATAAGGAAGTGACCGTGCAGCGTATTGAAAACTGCGCCACCTGCTCCGGCACCGGCTCCGCTGACGGCACCACCGAGACCTGCTCCTACTGCCACGGCAGCGGTCAGGTGCGTACCACCCAGAATTTTATGGGTATGTCTATGCAGTCCACCTCCGTCTGCCCCCAGTGCAGCGGCCGTGGTAAGATCATCAAGACCCCCTGTAACACCTGCCGGGGCAAGGGCAAGGTGCGCAAAAATAAGAAGATCAATGTAAAAGTTCCCGCCGGCGTGGACGAGGGCATCACCCTCCGGGTCCGGGGCGAGGGCTGCGTGGGTGCCAATGGCGGCCCCAACGGCGACCTGCTTGTGGAAATTTACATCAAGCGCCACCCCATCTTCACCCGTCAGGATGCCACCGTGCTGTGCGAAGTGCCCCTGTCCTTCACCCAGGCGGCTCTGGGCGCCCAGATCGAAGTGCCCACCCTGGATGGCAAGGTGACTTACGAGATCCCCGAAGGCACCCAGACCGGCACGACCTTTACCATCAAGGAAAAGGGCATCCCCCTGATGAACAATCCCCGCCGCCGGGGCGATGAGAAATTCACCGTGGTGGTGGAAACACCCACCCGGCTGACCAAGGAGCAGAAAGAGCTGCTGCGCCAGTTGGACGGTACGTTGGATAAGAACGACACCCCAAAGCGAAAGAAATTCTTTGAAAATTTGAAAGATCTGTTCGATTAAACGAAAAAGGGCGTGTTGCAAAATGCGCCGAAAAGGAAAACCACATCAACCAACCTCA
>CAZVAB010000050.1:0-4695 GCA_964625045.1 uncultured Oscillospiraceae bacterium
GTCTTGCCGATGTTCTCGATATCGCCGGTGCGGATGCACTTCTGGCAGGTGCAGACCCGGTGACGAGGCGGCTCCACTTCGCCGGTGAAGTAAGGCTTCATAGGTGCCATGCCGGAATTGATCAGCAGCAGGGACGCGTCATTCTGGGGAATCAGAGAAAAGCTGGGCAGACGCAGATGGCCCTTGCTTTCAAAGAAGCTCAGGAACATCTCCCTCAGCTCGTTTACACCATAAGGTTTGGGATCCATAGGAATTACCTCCAAATAAAATACAAATAAATAAACCTCGCCCCCAAGGTTAGGGGCGAGGTGAATCGCGGTACCACCCTAATTCGCCGGAAAATCCGGCATCTTAGCGGCTCTGTAACGGGAGCACCCGTCCCGGTCCTCCCGGGCGACACGAAAGTGGCATCCTGTCTTCCGCCAAAGGGCTTTCACCGTCCCCTTCTCGCTATGGGCATCCAATCAGTTTTGCTTCCGTATGGTCTTTACATATCAGTGCTATTTTAACACAAATTAGGCAAATGTCAATATTTTTTGACAAATCAAAGGACTTTCAGCGCCCCCAGCAGCCGGTTTGCAATGAGAACATGGCCATCATCGTTGGGATGCAGACCGTCAGGCATATACTTTTCCTTCAGGACGGGCACCTTCGGCTGAAGCATACAGGTGGCAAACAGATCCACCACGGGAATGCCGTAGTACTCCGCCACCCGGCGCTCCACGGCCACATAATCCCCAAGGCTTCCCGCCCGGCGGATACCCTTGGCGTTGCGGCCTGTTTCGTCCTCATTTTCCCGGTGCAGCGGGGTCATGAGCACGATCTGGGATGCGGGATATTTATTGATGAGCTTTTGCAGCAGCACATGGCAGGCACCATAGAATGTCTCGTCCGTCCGGTCCTCCATGCAGCCCATGGGGGCATCGCCGTGACCAAAGTCATTGGTACCGCCAAAGACCACCACCACATCCGCATCCTCGGTCATTTCATCCACCCGGGGGATAAAATACAGATCATGCCGGGGTTTGATGGACGGAAACAGCTGGTTTGCAAATCGGGTACCACCGATGCCGTAGCCATAAACCTCTGCCCCAGTCATCCGTCCGATGCGTTTCCAGTAAATGTTCTCTGGATCGGTGACACCATGGCCTTCCGTAATACTATCACCCAAAAAGGCGATTTTCTTACCTTTCAGTTCCAACTCTTTCTCTCCTTTATATCTTGGAGTCCAGCCAGGCCATCAATGCGGCCCGGCCTTCTTCCGTCAGTGGGAAGACTTCCTTCCCCTCCATTTCGCTTTTTTCGTAGCAGTACGGCCCATGCCAGTATTCCGCCACGATGGTGCTGTTATCAAAGTCCACTTCTTTCGGTGTCGCCATGACCACTTGGGGCTGCGCCCGGAATCGAAAATTCCCGTAAGAGCCGGTAAAAATGTTGTTCATGGCAAAAGTGTGCAGTGTGGGAAGAAAAAGCCTGTCCATCTTACAGATCCTTTGTCAGCTCTTCCATCTCGTCCAGCAGATCCCCGAACAGCTGCAGCGCCTGATTCACAGGCTCCGGGCTGGTCATGTCCACACCTGCGCCCTTCAGAAGATCGATGGGGCTCTTGGAGCAGCCACCGGACAGGAAGCCGATGTAATCCTTCACTGCGCTCTCCCCCTCGTTGAGGATCTTCCGGGACAGGGCAATGGCAGCGGAATAGCCGGTGGCATACTGGAACACATAATAGTCATAGTAGAAGTGGGGAATTCTTGCCCATTCCACGGCAATATGATCGTCCACCACCACATCCGGGCCATAGTAGAACGCATTGAGCTTCTTATACTCGCTGCACAGCAGATCCGCTGTCAGCGTTCTCCCCTCTGCCACCCATCTGCCCATCATCAGCTCGAACTCGGCAAACATGGTCTGGCGGTACAGCGTGCCCTTGAACTGATCCAGGAAGTGATTGATCAGGTAGATCCGTTCCTTCTTATCGGTGGTCTTGGAAAGCAGATGCTCCATCAGCAACGCTTCATTGCAGGTGGACGCCACTTCCGCCACAAAGATCACATAGCCGGAATCCACAGGATTCTGCTTGTGGTTGGAATAGTAAGAATGCAGGGCGTGGCCCATTTCGTGCGCCAGGGTGAACTGGCTGTCCAGAGTGCCGGAATAGTTCAGGAGCACATAGGGATGGACCCGGGCACCGGCGGAATAAGCGCCGCTGCGCTTGCCCACATTGGGATACACATCGATCCAGCGGCTTTCAAAGCCTTCCTTCAAAATGGCCCGGTATTCCTCGCCCAAGGGTGCCAGTGCATCATACACAGTCTGCTTGGCCTGCTCAAAGGGGATATCCTTATCCACGCCCGATACCAGAGGGGTATAGGTATCGTAGAAGTGCAGTTCGTCCAGGCCCAGCAGCTTCTTGCGCAGACGGACATAACGGTGCATCTTGTCAATATTCTGGTGTACGGCCTCGATCAAATTCAGATAGACGGAGGTGGGCACATTGGTACCAAACAGGGATGCTTCAAAAGCGTTATCAAAATGCCGAGCTTCCGCCTCAAATTTCAGCTGCTTGTTCTGGGCATTCATCAGCGCGGCAGCGGTGTTTTTGAACTGATTATAGCCGGCATAGATGCTTTCGTAAGCGTTCTTCCGCAGCACCCGGTCGCTACTCTCCACGCACTGGATATAAGTTGCATGGGTGATGGGGTGCTTTTTCCCCTCGGAGTCCTCCGCGTCAGCAAAGGTGATATCCGCATTGTTGAACATACTGAACACGTTGCTTGGAGTTTCGGAGATTTCCCCAGTGGCAGCCAGCAGCTTTTCCTCGGCAGCGGACAGGGTATGCTCCTTGAACCGGCGCTTGTTTGTCAGGCTCCGGCGGTAGCGCTCCAGTTCAGGGCAATCGGCATAGAGCTTTTCCATCTCTTCGTCGGAAATTGCCATGATCTCAGGGGGTGCAAAGCTGGTGGCGGCGCTCAAAGTGACCATCGCACTGCGCAGCTTGCCGCCCATGGCCTGATAGGTGGAATTGCGGGTATCCTGGTCCCCCTTGCGCATGGCATAGTTTGCCAGAGCCCCTATCTTGACACTGTTCATCTCCTGCAAATACAGGTAGTCATAAAGGGTCTTGCCGCTCTCTGCCAGACGGCCGGCAAAGCTGGAAATCTCCTGCTTCACCTGTTCCAGGGTCGCCAGTTCCGCTTCCCATGCTTCATCGCTGGGGAACAGATCCTCGGTCGCCCAGGTATCCTGTACGGGAATTTCACTGCGCTCACGGACTTGTTTACATTCGGACATAATGATTACCTCCACTAAAATCTTTATTTCATTATAACACAGTCTGGAAAAATTGCAATCTTCTACTTTTCTTTTGTCTGTTTTCGTGGTACAATGAGCAGCAACATCAAAAGAAAGAAGAACATCCATGAAAAACCATCAACTCAAAGGAAGTCTTGCCCTGCTGCTGGCCACCGTCATCTGGGGTTCCACATTTGTTGCCCAGAGCGTGGGCGTGGAGCAGATCGGCCCCATGACATTTCTGGCGGTCCGTGGGTATCTTGCTCTGCTGGCACTGCTTCCCGTGGTCTACTTCCGTGACCGAAAAAACTTCGCCGCCAAAATGAAAGATCCCAAGCTCTGGAAAGCGGGTCTATTATCCGGCGTAGCCCTGTTCGTAGCCACTGCCCTGCAGCAGGTGGGGCTCATGTACACCACAGCGGGAAAAGGCGGCTTCATCACCGCCATGTACATCATCCTGGTGCCCATTTTCGGCCTGTTTCTGGGGAAAAAACCTCCGGTCCGGGTATTTATCAGCGTGGGTGTTGCCGCCGTGGGACTGTACCTGCTCAGCGGTGCCGGGGCATCCCCCATCAACATTGGGGATGTGCTGATGCTTTTGTGCGCCGTGGCCTTTTCCGTGCAGATCCTGATTTTGGACCGTGTGGCGGGAGAACTGGACAGCGTTGCACTGAACATGGCCCAGAGCCTGATCTGCGCCATGGTAGCGACGATCTTTATGTTCACAGAAGACAACACCCTGCCCCAGATCATCGATTGCTGGCTGCCCCTGTGCTACGCCGGTGTGCTGTCCATGGGCGTTGCCTACACCTTGCAGATCGTTGGGCAGAAAGCGTTGGAGCCCACCACCGCATCGCTGATGATGAGCTTCGAGTCGGTTTTCGCCGCCCTTTCCGGCTGGCTCATTCTGCATGAGACCTTGAGTGCCACCGAAGCGGCAGGCTGCGTTTTGGTATTTGGAGCCATCATTTTCTCCCAAATCCCTCTAAAAAGCCGAAAAAGCAGCGTCATTCACAAAAAAGTGAAATAAATTTTGGTTTTTTTCACAAAACCCTTGACAAAAGCCACCATTGGTGGTACAGTTTAACACGAATTAAATAGTCGGAACAAAGTTTGTTTGAGGTGCGAAAGTCATCAGTACCGAAAAGCTGCCACTCTGAAGGCCATAGCTTTTCGTGAAAGGGGCCTTTCGCCGAAATGTTCCCCGGTCAGAGCCGCGGAATGTTGGGTGCCCGGATAATATCCCGGCAACTGTCACAAGGAATTTGTGGAGTGCTTACAATCGGTTCGTTTTTTGTCATATTACACAATGGACGGTCGAAGCACTTGCTTCGACCGTTTTTTTCGTCATCATAAAAAGGAGTGTTCCAACATGAAAAGAATCATCACCCTCGTATTGACCCT
>CAZVAB010000050.1:4795-9254 GCA_964625045.1 uncultured Oscillospiraceae bacterium
ACCCTCGTATTGACCCTGGCATTGGCCCTGACCCTGTGCGCCTGTTCCGGCGACAGCCAGAAGGTGGACCTGTCCCAGGTCAGCAGCATTTCCGCCATCGCAAACTCCGGCGCAAAGATCGGCGCCCAGTCCAACACCTTCCACCTGGAAGCACTGAAGGCCCAGATCAGCGGCATCACCGTCAGCGATCTGGACGACTTTGCCCTGCTGCTCACCGCACTGAAGTCCGGTGCCATCGACGGCTATGTAGCCGAAGAGCCCACCGCCTGGTCCGTCTGTGCCAAGGACAGCACCCTGACCTATCTGGAGCTGAAGAACAATTCCACCGGCTTTACCGCCGATGACGCAGATGTGGGCATCGCCGTTGGCTTCAAAAAAGGCAGCGAGCTGACTGCCAAGGTCAACGCCATCATCGCCTCCATTCCCCAGGAGACCCGCAGCCAGCTGATGCAGCAGATCGTCAAGCTCACCGAGAACCCCGACGACAGCCTCAATGAAACGCTGGCTCTGCAGAGCACCAACACCTCCACCTCCAACGGCACCTTGAAGATCGCCATGGAGTGCAACTACCAGCCCTACAACTGGACCCAGACCACTGCTGCCAACGGCGCAGTGAAGATCGCCAACGCCTCCGGTTACGCCAACGGCTATGATGTCCAGGTGGCTGCCTACATCGCCGCAGAGCTGAGCATGAGCCTGGAAGTCTACGCTTACGAATGGGACTCCCTCATTCCCGCCGTTCAGTCCGGCAATGTGGACGGCATCATTGCCGGCATGAGCCCCACCACGGAGCGGAAGGAGCAGATCGACTTCTCCGACTGCTATTGGACTTCCAACCTCGTTATCATCATCAAGAAAGCAGCGTAAAAACTTATGAGTGAATTTTTGATCGACATTTGGGATATTCTCATTAAGTATTATCCCCAACTGCTCCAGGGCATTGGCTATACCATGCTCATCGCCCTGACCGGTACCGTGGCGGGCCTGCTGATCGGTTTGCTGACCGGCATCATCCGCACCATGCCCTTTTCCCGGAAAACACCCATCCGGGTGCTGCACAAGATCTTCAACGGCGTCATCAGCTGCTATGTGGAGATCTTCCGTGGCACTCCCATGATGGTCCAGGCCATGGTCATTTACTGGGGCTACGCCTTTATGAACAACGGCAAGACCCTGCCCCTGATCCCCGCTGGTATCTTCATCGTCTCCATCAACACCGGCGCCTATATGGCGGAAATCGTCCGGGGCGGCATCCTGTCCATCGACAAGGGTCAGCTGGAAGGCGCATACTCCGTGGGCATGACCCACGGACAGGCCATGCTCCATGTGATCATCCCCCAGGTGCTGCGCAACATTCTGCCCTCTGTCAGCAATGAGTTCGTCATCAATATCAAGGATACTTCCGTGCTGAACGTCATCGGTGTCACCGAGCTTTACTACTACGCAGGCACCGTGTACCACATGAATTTCCTGATCTTCCCCACCTATGCGGTGGTATGTGTGCTGTACTTCATTCTGACTTTCTCCGTGACCCGGCTTCTGCGCCTGGTGGAAAAGAAGCTCAGCGGAAGCGAGAATTATGTGGTCTGTGGCTCTCAGTCTGATCCCAACGCAGAGATCCACATTGCCAAGGAGGTTCAAAATGAGTGCAATTATTGAGTTAAGTCACCTGGGCAAGACCTTTGGTGATCATATCGTCCTGCGGGACATCAATCTGCAAGTCCATAAGGGCGAAGTGGTCAGTGTCATCGGCTCCTCCGGCTCCGGCAAGAGCACCATGCTGCGCTGTGTCAATCTTCTGGAAACTCCCACCTCCGGCTCCATCCTCTACCACGGCAAGGACATTTTGAAGCACGAAATGAAAGTGTCCGACTACCGGGCAAAGGTCGGCATGGTGTTCCAGCAGTTCAACCTGTTCAATAACATGAGCGTTCTGGACAACTGCATCCAGCCCCAGGTGACCGTCCTGAAAAAGGACAAGCAGGAGGCCAAGGCATTCGCTTCGGAGCAGCTTGCCAAGGTGGGCATGGATGCTTTCATCAACGCCCGGCCCGGTCAGCTCTCCGGCGGCCAGAAGCAGCGTGTCGCCATCGCCCGGAGCCTGTGTATGCAGCCGGAAGTGATCCTTTTTGACGAACCCACCTCCGCCCTGGACCCGGAAATGGTTGGCGGCGTGCTGGAAGTCATGCGGGATCTTGCCAAAAGCGGCATGACCATGATCGTGGTCACCCACGAGATGGCTTTCGCCCGGGATGTGTCCAACCGTGTCATTTTCATGGACAACGGCTACATCCACGAGGAAGGCACCCCGGAGCAGATCTTCGGTGATCCCCAAATGCCCCGTACCAAGGAATTCCTTTCCCGTTTCCTGGGTAACTGATATAAAAAGACCAGTCAAGAGAAAACTTGACTGGTCTTTCTTTTTGGATCACTTGCCTTCCTTGGCAAGATCGGCGGCAATGATCCGCTTCATGGCCTCGATGCCCACCTTGATGGCACCGCTGGTGTCCTCGGTCATGGGCATGAACATTCCGGCCTTCTCCCGCTCCTGGTTCCACACCGCATGGAAGCAGCTGCCGCAGCGAACGTGCAGTGCAGCGGCAACGACGAACAAGGCAGACGACTCCATTTCGCTGGCTTTCACACCCAGGCGCTTCCAGGACTCCCACTTTTGCAGCAGCTCATAGTAGACAGGAGAACGCTCCGGGCTGTGCTGACCGTAGAATGCGTCCTTACACTGGACAACGCCCGTATGGGTCTTGTACCCCAAATCCTCGCTGGCGGCCTTCAGTGCCGCAGCGATCTCAAAATCCGCCACCGCCGGGAACTCGATGGGTGCATACTCCAAAGAAGTATGTTCAAAGCGGATGGAGCCTGTGGCCACCACCACATCACCGGGGCAGACATCCAGATCAATGCCGCCGCAGGTGCCAACACGGATAAAGGTATCGGTGCCGATGGCTGCCAGTTCCTCCATGGCAATGGCAGCGGAGGGGCCGCCGATGCCGGTGGAGCAAACGGAGACCTTCTGGCCCAGCAGCGTACCGGTGTAGATATTATACTCCCGGTTCATACCGATATGGACGGGGTTATCCAGCAGTGCGGCAATGGACTCGCACCGGCCAGGATCGCCGGGCAGGAAGCAGTAGCGGCCCACGTCGCCTGCTTTGCAGTGAATATGATATTGCAGTTCGGTTTCTTGCATAAAAACGCACTCCTTAATCGAGAAAAATATGTTCAAATTATAGCATATCCATCCCCTGTTTGCAAGTGGGAAATGTCAGAACAGGCTCACCTGGCAGAAATGTCAGAACAGGCTCACCTGGCTGGTATCCGGCATATCACCGAAAGCGCCCGCATCTTTTAGCATCTGGATGTGAGTCTTGGAGACTTTCGGGCAGGCCGTCGCCACTTCCTCAATGGAAATAAAGCACTTGCCCTCTCTGCCCCGCACCAGATCCAGCGCCGCGTTTTCGCCCAAGCCGGAAATTGCCACAAAGGGCGGGCGGATCTTTCCGTCTTCCACAATGAAGCGGGTGGCCTGGCTCTTATAAATATCGATGGGCAAAAAGTCAAAGCCCCGGAGGTAGTATTCATAGACCACTTCCAGCGTGGTCAGCAGGTCCTCATCCTTGTCCGTGGCGTTTTCGTTTCCGTCAATGGCATCGATGTTGGCCTTCACCGTATCCATGCCGTGGGTCATCATCACCGCATCAAAGCCGCCCTTCTGGCTGCGGCGGTAGAAATATGCCGCATAGAACGCCAGCGGATGATGCACCTTGAACCAGGCAATGCGGAACGCCATCATAACATACGCAACAGCATGAGCCTTGGGGAACAGGTACTTGATCTTCTTACAAGAACCGATGTACCAGTCTGGCACGCCGGCTGCGACCATTTCCTCCTCCGCACCTTCTGGAAGTCCCCTGCCCTTTCGAACAAACTCCATGATCTTGAACGCCCGCTTTTCCGGCAGACCCATGGAAATGAGGTAGATCATAATATCGTCACGGCAGCCGACCGTCTGGTCAGGCTTTGCTGTGCCGGACATGATCAGATCCTTGGCATTGCCCAGCCACACATCCGTGCCGTGGGTATAACCGGAGATCCGCAGCAACGTATCAAACTTCTCGGGCATGGTATCCAGCAACACCCCCCGGGTAAAGCGGGTGTTGAATTCCGGCACGCCCACAGCGCCGGTGGGGCCCAGGATCTTGTCATCCTCATAGCCCAACACCTTGGAGGAAGTAAAAATGGACATGGTATCCCGATCGTCCAGAGGGATTTTCTGGGCATCCAGCCCGGTCAAATCCTCCATGTAGCGGATCATGGTGGGGTCATCATGGCCCAGCATATCCAGCTTCAGCAGGTTTTCCTCCATGGAGTGGTATTCAAAATGGGTGGTGATCTGGTCGGAATTGGGGTCATCCGCCGGGTGCTGCACCGGGCAGAAATCCCA
>CAZVAB010000051.1:0-9068 GCA_964625045.1 uncultured Oscillospiraceae bacterium
CCACTTTTCCAGCATTCCCGGCTCCCGGGCAGGCAGACCGGCCTTCATGGGGAAGTCGGTCTTGGGGGTGATGATGGTATTTTTATATTCCATTGGGATATTACCTCCGTTTGAAAATTTATGGGAAAATAAAACGTGCCTTTGTCTCCTGCGTTAAGAGACAAAGGCACGAAAACCTCTGCGGTACCACTCTCATTCCGCCCTTTGGCGGCACTCGAAGCGCTGTATCGGGCGTACCCGGCGCAGCCTACTGCCCAAAGGGTTCGGTGCGCAGCTCGGAGGGGATATGGCACGCTGCCGCTTACTGCCTTGCACCAAACGGCAGCTCTCTGAAAGCGGGGGAGGCGGTCACTTGTCCTCGTCAATGCTCAATATGGTATTTTAGCGGTTGTTGGGGTCGTAATTGCGGCCAAATTGCAGATTTGCGAACTTGGTAGTGGTATCGGATACGGGGTGCATGGGTTCGGCCTTGGGCGCTTCCTCACTGATGGTACCCACCAGGGCTTCCAGATTGGAAGAAATCTCGTCTGCCACGGCATCCGCATGATCCACAGGGCTGACATCCGGCTGGCTGTCATAGTCGTAGATGGGGTTCTGGACAGGGGCGGGGGCATTGGCGGCCTTGATCCGCTCCAGAGCCTGGATGCAGGAGGAAAGCTGCTCGGTCAGCTCGTCGATCTTGGCAGCGGCGGTGCGGCGTGCTTCTTCCACACGCTCGTTCTCCACGTTGATCTGGGCATCGGCGTTTTTAGCGTTCTGAATAGCCGCATCATTGGCTTCGCTGAGCATCTGGGTGCACTTGGCTTCTGCTTCCTTGACCATCAGGTCACAGGTCTTCTGGGCGTTGACGATGGCATCCTTCATGGAAGCCTCGTTCTGGCGGTACTCCTCCAACTTGGAGACCAGCACACGCATCTTGCTCTTGAGCAGGGCGTTTTCCTTATACAGGGTCACATAGTCCTCGGTCAGAGGTTCCAGCAGCTCGTCCACCGACTGCATATCATAGCCGCCGAAAGTGGCCCGGCTGAAAGAGATCTGCTCGATTTGCTGAGGTGTAATCATGTCTATTGTTTATCCTTTCCTCGGAGCTTACAGGTAGCTCTCAACTTCGCTCTGCAGGTTTTCCAGATCCCCGGTCACATCCATGTTGTGGGGGCAGAACAGGTAGGTGGACTGGGCAACCTTTTTGACCTTGCCATCCAGTGCGTAAGCGCAGCCGGACAGGAAGTCCACCACACGGCGGGCCATGGCCTTATCCACGTTTTCCATGTTCACGATCACAGCCTTTCTGCTGCGCAGTTCGTCAGCGGCCTTGGAAGTGTCGTTGAAATTGTTGGGGTGGAACAGGACCACCTCCTGCTTGTTGCTCAAATTCACCACCTGGCCGCTGAAAGCGGAGGTGCCGGTGGGAGCGGAGCTGGTGTAGCTGCTGTCGTCATTGGAGCTGACACTGAAAGCGGGGGTGCGGCGCTGGCGGGTAGGCTGCTCCTCTTCGCCGTAGGTGTCAGTCATCTCTTCGTCGTCGTAATCATCATACTCTTCATCAGAGTACGGCTGTGCGAATTTCTTTACATTGTCCCAAAAGCTCATGGTTATATCCTCCAGTATGTTCTCATCGATGATGTTATCAAGTATATTGACGCTGTCCAAAAATGGCGGTGCCCACCCGGATCATGGTGCTGCCGCAGCGCACGGCATCGGCATAATCCCCGGACATTCCCATGGACAGAGTATCGATGCATATATTATCGCTTTTTTTTGCCCTCATGTCAACAGAAAGGTTGTACATTTCTTGAAAAAATTTGCAATTATCTCCCGATTTTTGACAAATCGGGGGGATGGCCATGAGTCCGCGGAGGCACAAATTGGGAAAATCGGGCATTTGTTCCACCACAGCGGGGATCTCGCCGGGGGCAAAGCCGTGTTTGCTTGCCTCTGCGCCCACATTCACTTCCAGCAAAATATCCTGCCGGATGCCTTGTCGGGCGGCTTCTGCCTGAATGGCCCGGAGCAGACGCAGGCTGTCCACACTCTGGATCAGGGCAACGTTACCCACCACCTGCTTGACCTTGTTGGTCTGCAAGTGACCGATGAAGTGGACACAGGCACCGGCGTAGGCGTTTTGGGCCAGCTTCTGGGTCAGCTCCTGTACCCGGTTCTCCCCACAGACGGTAATGCCCGCAGCGATGGCCTGACGGATGGCATCGGCATTGTTCATTTTGGTGGCGGCGCAGAGGGTGACAGCAGCTGGGTCACGGCCTGCTTCCCGGGCCGCCTGGGCGATCCCGGACTGGATGCGCGCGATGTTTTCAGCAATGGACATGGGCGTTTCCTCTCTCTTTTTGATATAAAAAGGCGACGGATCAATGCTCCGTCGCCTTTTTCTTATGCGGTAGCGGCTGATTTCAGCGTCCGAATGGGAGCCAGGGTAGAGATGGCGTGTTTGTAGATCATCTGCTGTTTGCCATCGCTCACCAGCACCACCACAAAGCTGTCAAAGCCTGTGACGATCCCACGGAGCTGGAAGCCGTTCATCAGGAACAGGGTCACGGGAACTTTATCCCGGCGCACCTCGTTCAAAATGGCATCCTGGAGGTTGATCGTGTCTGACATATGTATACCTTCTTTCTTTGAGGATATCCATATGGTAACAGATTTCACTTGTCGAAATGGCATGAAAGCCGTCGAGCCTGGACTAAAATTTTATCGGCATCGTCACCCGGGTGCCGGGTGAGCCAGTTCATGCTGGGGTTGCGCCGAAACCAGGTCAGCTGGCGCTTGGCGTAGCGGCGGGAGGACTGGCGCACCTGCTCCGCAGCATCCTCTATGCTTCCCCGGCCTTCCAACGCGGCGACAAATTCCTTGTAGCCGATGGCCTGCAAAGCGGTGCAGCTGGCGCTGACACCGGAAGCAAGCAGATCCCGGATCTCCTGGATCAGCCCCTGCTCCAGCATGATGCCAACCCGCCGGTCGATCCGGTCATAGAGTGCCTGACGGGGGTCAAAATCCAGCCCCAGCCACAAGGGAGTGTACCGGGGCGGAATGGACTGGGTGCGTTTGTTGTGAGCGGTGATGGTTTCGCCCGTCTCTTCAAACACTTCCAGCGCCCGAAGGATCCGCTTCCGGTCTGCCAGGTGCAGCCGCGCGGCGGCTTCCGGGTCGATGGAACGCAGCTTGGTTAACATAAACTCCATACCCATTTCATCGGCCTGTGCTTCCAGACGCTCCCTTGCGCCGGTGGCGGGGCAAGGAGCGAAATCGTTGCCCCGGATCAGGGCATCCATGTAAAGCCCGGTGCCTCCGGCAATGATGGCAGTTTTTCCACGGGCCAAAATATTGTCCAGAATGGGAGTGGCCATTTCGCAGTAGCGGCTGACGGAAAAATCCTCCTCCGGGTCCGCCACATCGATCATGTGGTGGACGATGCCCTGCATTTCATCCACGGTGGGCTTGGCGGTGCCGATGGTCATACGCCGGTAGACCTGCATGGAGTCGCAGGAGATAACTTCGCCGTTCAGTTCCCTGGCAAGCTCCACAGCCAAAGCTGTCTTGCCCGAAGCGGTGGGCCCGGCAATGCAGATGATTTGGTTCACAGCAGTTTCAATCCCCATGTTCCGTCTTGCTCCTTGTAGTAGTAAAATTCGCTCAAATCCTCCGATTCCATCACTTCCAGCATGGACGCAAAGTCGTCGCAGAGGGTGCGGCCTTTCAGCTGGTCTTTGGAGATCCAGAAAACTTCTCCCTCATTGGAGGACTGGATGGTGCCGGAAAAGCGGTTCGTCTTGTAAAACAGAACCACATACCGCTTGCCCTTTCGGGTTTGAAACTGCTTGGTGCCGCAAAGCTGGGGCTTTTCGATGGTCAGACCTGTTTCCTCTTTCACTTCCCGGATGACGGATTCCACAAAGGACTCTCCCGGCTCCACATGGCCGCCGGGAAAGCAAAGCCCCGGCCAGTCAGGATCGTTCCGGTCTTCGACGAGAATATTCCCCTTGCCGTCATAGATCAGACAAAGGTTGGTAAAAATGGCCTGTTCGCTTCGTGCCATGGATCATCCTCCGGTTCTTATGTTCTCTTAAACTGTTTTTCCAGCTGCTTTTTGCTCAAGGTCACGCAAATGGGTCTGCCGTGAGGGCAGTATTTCAGATCTTCCCGGGCCATGACGGCCTTGACGATGGCAAGCAGTTCTTTTTCGTCGTTGACCCAGCCGGCCTTAATAGCGGCCTTGCAGGCCACGGTGTGTAATATCTCATCTCGGACGGTGGTGGCCTTTTCCCGGCGGTCGGAAAGCAAGTCGGCGGCAATGGTCTCCACCGCTTCGGCGGAACTTTCGGGGTTCAGGTCCATGGGGATCTGCCGCAGCAGCACCGTATTATCCCCAAATTCGTCGATCTCGAAGCCCAGTTCCTGCAGCAGCGCCGTGTTGCTGATCAGCTCCGCGGCGGCTTCGGCGCTGAGGCGCACCGGGATGGGGGAAAGAAGCAGTTGGGGGGTGATGGCTTCCTGATGGGCTTTCAGCTTTTCAAAGAGAATGCGCTCATGGGCGGCGTGCTTGTCAATGAGAAAAGCCTCCTCGCCCTGCTCCACCAGAATATAGCTGTTGTACAGTTCACCCACCATGCGCCAGGGGGCCGCTTCCGGCATGGGAAGGGCGGTCTGCTCCGGCACTTCTGCCTGGGGCGGCAGAGGGGCAGGCACAACGGGGACTTCTTTCCGCTCCGGCAGAGGAGCGGGAGCGGGGGCAGGTTTGGAAATGGGTGTTATCTGGGGTGTGATGACCGTTTCCCGCAAGGGCGTGGCGGACTGGCGCTCCACCGCATGATAGGCGGCAGCAGCGGCTTCTTTGTTCGGCTGGGGGGCGGAGGAAACGGCTGCGGTGAAGTTTTTGTATTCCCTGGCGTCCATGGTGCGGAAGAAGTTTTCCTGCCTGGGAGCGGGGGCTGCTTCTTTCGGGGCAGGGGGCGCAAAGGTGGTGGTATTGGCTTT
This sequence comes from uncultured Oscillospiraceae bacterium, assembly GCA_964625045.1. Taxonomy (GTDB): domain Bacteria; phylum Bacillota; class Clostridia; order Oscillospirales; family Oscillospiraceae; genus Faecousia. The sequence continues at coordinate 4,987 of CAZVAB010000051.1, forward strand.
AAACTGCACCTGGGGCCGGTCCGTCTGCTTGTTCAGCGCAGCCAGAACGCCGTAGTGGACACAGTCAAAGGCGGATTTCTCGGACAGGAATTTGACCTCCGTTTTTGCCGGGTGGACGTTTACGTCCACTGCGTTGGCGGGCAGGCGCAGATGCAGCACGCAGGCGGGGAATTTGCCCACCATCAGCTGATTGCGGTAGGCTTCTTCCAAAGCGGCGATGAGCAGCTTGGATTTCACCGGGCGGTCATTGACAAAAAAGGTCTGCAAATTCCGGCTGGGCCGGGCATCCGTGGGCTTGGAAACAAAGCCGGAGAGACTGTAGTTTTCCCAGCGGCTTGCCACCTTGACCATCCGGGCGGAGTCTTTGCCGTAGACACAGTATACCGCATCTTCCAGATTCCCGGAGCCGGGAGTGGAGAGGATGGATTTTCCGTCCCGCAGGTAGGTAAAGGCCACTTCCGGGTGAGCCAGGGCTTGCAGCTGTACGGCTGCTGTGACCCGGCCACCCTCTACGGTGTCGGCTTTCATAAATTTCATTCGGGCGGGGGTGTTGAAGAACAGATCCCGGATGATGATGGTGGTGCCGTCGGGGCAGCCGACCTCGGAGCACTCGGTGATCTGTCCTGCTTCCAGGTGCAGATCCGTGCCGAAGAGACTTCCCGGGGTCTTGGTCATCAGGTCGATGCGGCTGACGGCGGCAATGGCCGCCAGTGCCTCGCCCCGGAAGCCCATGGTGCCGATGGCGGCCAGGTCTTCGGCGGTGCGCAGCTTGGAGGTGGCATGGCGCAAAAACGCCGTTTTTGCATCCTCCGGTGTCATGCCGCAGCCGTTGTCCGTGACCCGGAGAAAGGTCATGCCGCCGTCCTTGATCTCCACGGTGACTTTGGAGGCACCGGCATCCACGGCGTTTTCCAGAAGCTCCTTCACGACGGAAGCGGGTCGCTCCACCACCTCACCGGCAGCGATGAGGTTGGCGATATGTTGGGAAAGTTGTATGATTTTGGGCATAGGATTCACCTCAGTGCCATCATGGCGGCAAAATTCACCGCGGTATGAATGAGAATGGGAGAGAGCAGGGAACCGGAAAAATAGTAACATCCGGCAAAGATCAGCCCTGCGGGGATGTACTGCACAAAGCACAGCAGCAGTACCGGCAGCGGAGCGCTGCCAATGTTGGAAAGAATGTGCACCCCGGCAAAGAGAACAGTGGAAAGCAGCCATGCAGTGCGGGGATTGTGGGCATAAAGCCCCTTGAACAGCAGACCCCGGTAGAGCACTTCCTCTGTTATGGGGGCGAAAATGACGGTCCCTAGGAACATGAGAAAATAGTTCTCGGAAGCCAGAGCCTGGATGTTTTGGTCATTGACACTGGAAAAGCCCGGCATCAGCGCCAGGGTCAGCCGGTTTAGAAGAAAGGCGGCGGCGCAGTAAAGGGCAAAGCCCCCAGCGCTCACCAGCATCACCCGGTTAAACCTGCTTGGCAGCTGCCTTGCCATTTTCTGGAGATAACCCCGGAAAATGAAGCAAACAGCGGAGAAATTAATGAAAAAGTAGGCGAAATTTATCTGCGCCCCGGAAAGGGCCACGGGCAGCATCCGGCTAAGGCTTGCCAAAAGCGGGGAAAGAAACACCAGCTGGAAGCCCAGATACCGGCAGCCGTATACCATTTCGTTCCGGGAAAGGGTGTGGTTTTGAAAAGAATGATCCATCAGTTCAGCATTTTCTTCAGCTTATACAGCTCGTTCATGGCTTCAATGGGGGTCAGGGTCTCCACGGTGATGGCTTCCAGTGCGGCGCAGACCTGCTGACTGCGCAGATCCAGCATACTGATCTGGTCGTCTTCCTGAGGGGCGCTTTCCCGCACATGGACAACACCCGTCTCCTGCTCCAGTTCCGCCAGGATCTCCCGGGCTCTTGTGACCACAGCGGCGGGCAGACCTGCCAGCTTTGCCACTTCCACGCCGTAGCTGTCATCGGTGGCTCCGGGGACGATCTTGCGCAGGAAGATCATTTTATCCCCCCGCTTTTTTACGGCGATGTTGAAATTCTTCACATTGGGCAGCTTGGTTTCCATGGCGGAAAGCTCATGGTAGTGGGTGGCGAAGAGGGTCTTGGCACCCAGCTTCTTGGAGTTGGCGGCGTATTCCAGCACCGCCCGGGCGATGGCCATGCCATCGTAGGTGGAGGTGCCACGGCCAATTTCATCCAAAATCAGCAGACTCTTGGAGGTGGCATACTTCAAAATAGAGGCTACCTCCGACATTTCCACCATGAAAGTGGATTGACCGGAGGCCAGATCGTCGCTGGCACCGATGCGGGTGAATACCCGGTCCACAATGCCGATCTTGGCGCTGCGGGCGGGAACGAAGGAACCGATTTGCGCCATGAGTACGATCAGTGCCACCTGGCGCATATAGGTGGATTTACCAGCCATGTTGGGGCCGGTGATGATGCTCACCTGATGATCGCTCCGGCCCAGATCCGTGTCGTTGGGTACGAACAGGGAATCTTTCAGCATCACTTCCACCACCGGGTGGCGGCCGTCCGTGATGGAGATCTCGTTGCCCAGGCTGATCTGGGGGCGGCAGTAGCCCTGCTGCACCGCAACGGCTGCCAGAGAGCACAGCGCATCGGCGGCAGCGACGGCGGCGGCGGTCATCTGCACCCGGGCAGCTCCGGCGGCAAGCTGCTCCCGCAGCCGCTGGAACAGCTGATATTCCAGCGCGGTCAGTCGCTCCTTGGCGGTGAGCACCTGGTTTTCCAGTTCCTTCAGCTCCTGGGTGATGAACCGCTCGCAGTTTGCCAGGGTCTGCTTGCGGATATAATCCTCCGGCACCTGGTCGATAAAGGACTTGGAAACTTCAATATAATAACCGAAAACCCGGTTGTAGCTGACTTTTAAAGTGCGGATGCCGGTCTTTTCCCGCTCACGGGCTTCGATTTCCAGAATGATGCCCTTGCCGCCGTCCATGATATCCCGCAGACGGTCAGCTTCCGCATCTGCGCCGGGGCGGATGATGCCGCCCTCCCGGATGGTCAGGGGCGGATCGTCCACGATGGTGGTTTCGATCTGCTCCGCAAAGTCGGAAAGGGGATCGATGGCATCATTGAGCCGTTGCAACAGGGGTGCATCCAACTGTTCCAGTTGGGCTTTTACGGCGGGCAGCGCCCGCAGGCCCCGGGCAAGGCCCAATAGATCCCGGCAGTTGACGGTGCCGGTGACGATGCGGGTCATAACACGCTCCAAATCGGAAACATCCCGCAGGGCATCTTCCAGACCGCCCCGGCAGATGGTGGACTCCACCAGTTCTTCCACAGCCCCCTGGCGGCGGTCGATCTCAATGGGGTCCAGCAGGGGCTTTTCCAGCCAGCTGCGGATCATCCGCCCGCCCATGGCGGTGTGGGTCTTGTCCAGCACCCAAAGAAGAGAGCCTTTCTTTTCCTTGGAGCGCATGGTCTCGGTCAGCTCCAAATTCCGCCGGGCGTCCAGATCCAGCTCCATGAACCGCCCGGTGGTGTAGTATTGCAGCTGGCGGATGTGGGCCAGGTCATTTTTTTGCAGCGTCAGAAGGGTCTGAAGCAGCGTGCCGCTGGCAACGGTGGCGGCGGAGAAGCCTGCCAGCCCCAGCTGGGCCAGGGGAGCACCGAAATGCTGCTCCAACAGGGCAACGGCGGCGTTTTCCTCAAACTGCTCCGGCTTTCCCTCGTTGACACAGCAGCTCAAGCGCCGGAACAGGGCATCGTCGATGATGGGATCGCACACGTTCTTGCCCCAGCGGAGGATCTCAGCGGGGGCAAAGCGGCCCAGTTCTGATGCGGCACTGGAAGCGTCCGGGCAGGTGGTGGCGAAAAAGGCACCGGTGGAAATATCGCAGAAGGCAAGGCCGAATTTCTCCCCGCTGTCATACAGGCAGGCAAAATAGTTGTTCTTGCTCTCTTCCAGCATACAGCTTTCCGTGACGGTGCCGGGGGTGACGATGCGGGTGATGTCCCGCTCCACCAGCCCCTTGGTGGTGGAGGGGTCCTGCATCTGCTCGCAGATGGCAACTTTGTAGCCCTTCTGCACCAGCCGGGCGATGTAG
>CAZVAB010000052.1:0-8949 GCA_964625045.1 uncultured Oscillospiraceae bacterium
CCAGGCGGATTCGGGACTTTCACCCTTTAGAACGTGCGCTCACCGGGCGCACATATGTAAACGCCCAACCTGTTCGCACAGGTTGGGCGTTTTGGTTTCATAATTCAGGATGCGGCAGAAAGATCAGTTTGCGGTGATCTTGTCCCACTCGCCGATCAGGCGATCCTTGTTGTCAGCTGCCCAGACATAGTCCAGATCCACCAGCTTGATGTTGCTGAAGTCTTCCAGACCCTTGCCCAGAACGCCGGATGCGAAGATCATGCCGGTGGTAGCAGCGGCGCAGCGCTCTGCCAGAGACTTGGAGCAGATCACATCGGCCAGAGCTTTTGCGTTCTCCAGGTTCTTGCAGTTCTTGATGATGGCGCTGCCGGTGATCTCAGTGCCGGTGCCCTCGGAGGGAGCGGTGATGGTCATGTTGGTGTAGCCTTCCTGGATCAGCAGCATACCGTGCTGCATATAGCCGATACCCACAGGAGCTTCGCCCAGAGCAACAGACTGGCTGGGGCCGCTGCCGCCGGAAGCGTAGGTCTTGACATTCTTATCCAGCTTCTTGTAGTACTCCAGGCCTTCCTTCTCGCCCATCAGCTGAACCAGAGTGGACAGAACCATGTAGCCAGTGGTGGAGGTGCCGGGGTTGGTGATGACGATCTGGCCTTCCAGGCGGGGATCCAGCAGGTCTTCCCAGCTGTCGGGCAGTTCCATACCCTTGGAAGCGAACCATTCCTTATCGCAGTAGAAGCCAAGATAGGAATTGTTGAATGCGTACCAGTTCCAATCCTTGTCGTGGTTGAAATCCGCATAACCGGAAGCGTTGGGGGACTGATAGGGAGTCAGCAGACCCTTGTTTGCAAGGTTGATGTAACCTTCGCAGCCAGCGCCCATGATGAAGTCGGCCTGGGGATTGGAAGCTTCGGCTTCAATACGGGTCATCATTTCGCCGCCGTTCATCTTGATGATGTTGACGGTGAGGCCGGGATGAACTTCCTTCATCTCTTCCAGCAGGCAGCCGGTGAGGGTGTCGTCCCAGGTGGTGTAAACATTGACTTCGCCGGTCAGCTTGGAGGGCTCACCATGGTTTTCGGAGTTAGCAGGATTGCTATTGCCAGGGGTCTCGGGGGTGCAGGCGGCCATAGACAGGACCATGACCAGTGCGAGTAGCAGTGCGAACAACTTTTTCATCTTGATTTCTCCTTTTGTAAAATTTATATTTAATGGTTTTCCCAATAAATATCAAATGATATGCAGGGTGTTGGGCTTAAAGCTGACATACTTGACTTCGCCCTCGCCGCTGACGGCATGGGAAGCAAAATCGTGATCTTCAATGATCATTTGTCCGCCACGCCATTCGGTGATGTATTCCTGCATATTGCCCATGAAAATGGAGGAAACAACAGTGGTGGGGAAGATGCCGGTGTCGCCCAGCAGAATGGATTCGGGACGGGCCATAACGGTGACGGTCTCGCCTTCTTTCCGGCTCTGCCACTTGGTATCGTCAATGGTGACAGAGGTGCCTTCCATGTCCACGGTGGTTTGACCGTTTTCCGCCTTTTGCACCGTACATTCAATGAAATTGGAGCGGCCGATGAAGTCTGCCACGAATTTGGTGGCGGGATGGCGGTAAATCTCACTGGGAGTGCCGATCTGCTCGATCACGCCCCGATTCATAATGATGATCCTGTCTGCCAGGGCCATGGCCTCGGACTGGTCATGGGTGACATAGATGCTGGTGATTCCCAAGCGGCGCTGGATGCGCTTGATCTCATTGCGCATGGACACACGCAGCTTTGCATCCAGATTGGAAAGAGGTTCATCGAACAGCAGCACGCCAGGCTCTACCACCAGTGCTCTTGCCAGCGCCACACGCTGCTGCTGACCGCCGGACAGTTGGTTGGGGAAGCGTTCTCCCAGGCCCTGCAAACCCACCAGCTCCATGATCTGATTGGTGCGCTGGGCGATTTCTTTTTCCTTCACGCCCCGCAGCCGCAGACCGAAGGAGATGTTGTTGTACACATCGTAATGGGGGAACAGGGCGTAGCTCTGGAAGACCATGGCGGTATCCCGCTTGTCCGGGGACTGGGTGGTGACATTCTCACCACCGATGAACAGCTGACCAGAGGTAGGAATCTCAAAGCCGGCGATCATACGCAGTGTGGTTGTCTTGCCGCAGCCGGAGGGGCCAAGAAGGGTGACGAATTCGCCGGACTGGATATCAAGGGAGACATCATTCACGGCCCGGAACACGGTCTTATCCGGGGACACATACTCCCGGACGATGTTTTTCAGGGAAACGACTTTTGATTTGTTATTCTTCATTGGTAAGACCTCCGTAGATTACAGCAGCTTAATTTCTTTTCTGTTTACGCCGAACAATCCGATGAACAGGTACAGCAGACCGATGGCGACCAGCACAACCAGGATCATAATGGTGCCCAGGGCGCAGGCTGCGCCGTAGCGTCCGTCCGCCACCATGGTCATGATGGAGGTGGTCAGCAGTTGATGCTTGGGGGAGACGAAGAAGATCAGCGCGGACATGGAGGTCATGGTTCTGACAAAGGTGTAGACCAGACCGCCAAAGAATGCGGAGCGGATCAGGGGCAAGGTCACCTTGATAAAGACTTTAAAGCTATTGGCACCCAGGTTGGCAGCGGATTCTTCGATGGAAGGATCGATCTGCTGCAAGGAAGTGATGCCGGAGGTCAGGCCCACAGGCAGGTAGCGGCTGCAGCAGGAGGCCATCATCAGTGTTACCGTACCGGTCAGCACCAGAGGCGGCTCGTTGAACTGCAACACATACGCATAACCCAAGACCGTACCGGGGATGATCATACCCAGCATACCAAGGGTCTGCATCAGCTTTGTGCTGGCACGCTTTTTCCGAACAATCAGGAAGGACATGATCATGGACAACACGCCTGCCACAGGTGTGGTATACAGCGCCAGCTTCAAGGTGTCGAACAGGGCCTTTTTACCCAGACGCCAGGCAAGCTGATAGTTTTTCAGGGTGAAATCATAGTTGACACCCCAAACCTTAACAAAGGAAACAATGGGGATCATGGCGTACATCAAAACCACCAGAACGGTCACCAGCATACACAGGGTGTTGATGGGGATGGTGATGTGCTTTTCATCGATCATGGTCCGCTCCCGGGTGGCTTTACCCGTGATGGTGACGAAGGTACGCTTGTTCAGCACCAGTTGAGCAATCAGGTAGATGACCAGGGTCATGACCAGAAGGAGCATTGCCAATGCACAGCAGCGCTGCATTTCGTAGCCGCCGGTGGCCTGGAAGTAGATCTGGGTGGCCATGGTGCTGTAATCGCCGCCGATGAAGTTGGGGTTGCTGAAGTCGGCCGCACATTTAATAAAGGTAAGTAAGAACGCATTACCGATGCCCGGCAGGGTCAGGGGCATGGTGACCTTCAGGAAAGTCTTCAGGCGAGAAGCGCCCATGTCCCGGGCGGCTTCTTCAATGGAAGGGTCCACCGTTGCCAGAACACCCTTTAAGGTCAGATAAGCCATGGGGAAGAAGCTGAAGGTTTGGGCAAACAGCAATCCCCAGAAGCCATAGATGTTGGAGTTTTGAATACCCAGCAGTGTCTTGCTGATCAGACCCTTGCCGCCGAAGAGCAAAATGGTGGACAGGGACATGGAGAATGGCGGAGAGATCAGCGGCAGCAGTGCCACAAAGTCAAAGAGCCTTTTTGCCCGGGATTTGACATAGCAGGAACAGTAGGCAAACAGGAAACCCAAGATGGTGGACAGGGCCGCAGCCAATGTACTGGAAACCAGTGTGTTGATGATGGCTTCCCGGTTCTGCTTGTATTGGAATGCCCGGATGTATCCCATAAAGGAGAAGGAAGTTCCATCGGAATCTCGGAAACTCTCCACCAGCACTTTCAATAGAGGCAGTACATTAAATATGATCAGGGACAGAATAATCAGAAGCGTAAATCCTGTGGAAATGGGATCACGGATCCGCTTTGGTTGATTGAGCGTCTTGTGGTGTTGCTTCAACGCCATGTTCTTTCATCCTTTCCGTTGCCAGCGCCGGAGGGCTGTGTCTGTTTGTTTTTGCGCATAAATATGGTAGCACAAGTTGCAATTTTGTGCAATGAGCACAATTTCTAAGGATGTGCAACTTTTCTGCTGTTGCGGTGCAGATTGCTGAAAAAGAGAAATTGCGTTTTGGTTATTTTGCATAATTTTGAAGTTTGCACCTTTTATTATGATGTGCAATTTTTCGTTTTTTGTCTTTTGGAGCGGTGCAAACCTTGCGGTTTTGCTGTAGGCATGTTAAAATAACAGCAATCAAACGACGAAAGAAGAGGCAGCAGATATGGCTATGAAACTCCGCAGCAAATTTGCAGTGAGACTGTTTGTCTCCATGCTGGCAGTGCTTATGCTGCCTTGCTGCGTTCTTTATTTTATTTATCAGCAGTCCATCGCCAAGCAGGTGGCAAATGAAGTGGAGAACATCGTCCGCAATGAGCAGAATGCATCCATGCGCCTGCTGGACAGTGTGCTGGGAAGCATCCAGAATAAGGCTGACTTTATCAGTCACAGCGATGGCTACCAGTCCTATGTGCAAAACGGCTGCTTTCTCACCGGGGATTCCGGCGAAAATGCCAGTCTGACGGTAATGGGTGACATTTCCTATATCGCCCAGCTGAACGAGGATATCCAGGGCACGTTTGTCTACTTCCACAAGGCCAATACCGTCCTTGCCAGCGGTATCCATTACGGAACCATCTGGGCAGAACGCTTTTTTGAGTACTACTGTGACGCTCCCTACCAGAATATGCAGGAATACCTGCTGCAGCGCAAAAGCGAATCCAGCCTGCGGGCGGAAAACTCCACCGTATTTGGAGATATAGATAATGTGATCTATTTGATCTACCCCTTGAGCCGGATCTCCAGCGACTATGCGGTATTTTGTCTCCGGGAGCGGACCTTGACGGACTATTTTAATGTTCACAGCGATTCCATGAAGCTCACGACTCTGGTCTTTAACAACACGGGAGATCTGATCCTGAGCATCGGTGCACAGGAACCGGCGGACTATTTTGTGGGAGAAAACCGGCTTCCCGCCGACGGAACGGACCGCCCCGTGGAATTAAATGGTCAATCCTACGCTACCATTCAATGCGTATCGGGCAGCACTGGCTGGCAGGCGGTGACCTTTATTCCCATGAACAGCAGCATCTATTCCAGACTGTTCGATGTGGGTAACTATTTTCTTGTGTTTATGCTCCTGACCTGCCTGATCGGCGGCGTGCTGATTTATGCTCTGGTCCATGTGAACTACACCCCGGTGCACCAGTTGCAGCAAAAGGCCATGGTCACGGAGCCTGCTCCCCAAAACCTGCGCCCAACGGACGAATTTGCGTTGATCTCCGGCATCCTAAACAAGCTGAAGGACGAAAACACCCAGCTCACTGCCACCGTCAGCGCCAATATCAATGCCCTGCGCCAGACCCGGCTGCAGCGCCTTCTCAACGACTACTATTCCAGCGTGGAAGAATTTAATGTGGACTGTGAGCAGATCGGTCTTTCTTTCCGGTATCCTTATTTCTTTGTGAGCGTATTCCTGATCCCACGCAATAAGCGGGAAGCATTGGAACAGATTGGGGAGGCAATCAGCAAAGAGATCTGCAAAACCATGGACAGCCGCTATGTGATCTCAACGAAGAACGACCAGCTGATTTTCATCCACAATGTGCCCAGAATTGAGGATGCGTCCAATCTGGAACCTTTCTACACCGCTTTGGGCATTCTCAATGACCAGTTCTCCATCACTTCTGTGGTGGGCGTTGGTCATGTACACCCAGAGACCACCAGCGTGAACAAATCCCTGCTGCAAGCGGTCAACGCCCTGGATTACCGCTTCGTCAAGGGCAACGGAACGGTCATTCTCTTTGACGAAGTCCGTTCCACCGCCGATAATCTGTGTCCCTATCCCAAACAGGAGCTGCGCAAGCTGAAAAATCTGGTGGCTTCCGGGGATTACGAACAGATCCAGCCCACCATCGATACCTTGCTGCAATATATCACTGACCATGATATGCCCACATTCCTTGCCCGTTCTGTGTGCGGCGACCTGCTCAAAGAGCTGCTGTCCGACTCCAAGAACCCCATGGTGGATGCCTATGGACTATCCCAGATGCTGATGCAGCTGAGCAACTCCGAGACCATCGGAGAACTGGTGCAGATCATCAACGGTCTTCGCAATAATATGAGCAGCCCCGCTGTGGCGGACCATACATCGGAAAACCAGCAGCTGCAGGATATTTTGAGCTACATCAATGAAAACTACTGCCGGTGCGACTTTTCCATGCAGGAAGTGGCAGAGCATTTCTCCATGCTGCCATCCAATATGAGCAGCTTCTTCAAAGAGCAAATGCAGCAGAATATGCTGGATTACCTCATCGATCTGCGGATGGAGCTTGCCAAGGAATTGCTGCGCACAACCACGCTGCCCTTAAAGGACATCAGCGAGCAGGTGGGATACTACAATGTTTCCTCTTTCATCCGCCGCTTCAAGACTCACGAGGGCATCACCCCCAACAGCTACCGCTTCCAAAATCAATCCTGACTTCTATTTAGGGCACGCCGAAAGGCGTGTCCTTTTCATGCAGGCAACACAATATCGGGATTTTTTTGTAGGGATATTGACAAATCTATTCTGTTGTTTTAAAATTGGAATTGTTGAAACAACAATTCATTGCTTTTGGAGGTCGTTATGGTTTTTACTGTGACATTGAATCCTGCAATCGATAAAACGGTGGTGCTTCCCGGCTTCACACCCGGAAAAGTCAACCGCATCCAGTCCCTGCGCACAGATGCCGGCGGCAAGGGCATCAATGTTTCCAAATGCCTTCGGGCTCTGGATCTGGAAACCACTGCAGCGGGAATTTTTGCCGGTACGGCGGGGGATCTGCTCTTGCAGATGCTTCACCAGATGGATGTACCCACTCTGCCTGTGATGACCCAGGGACAGAGCCGCACCAATCTGAAAATCATCGATCCGGCGCAAAAATGCAATACGGATATCAATGAGCCCGGCCCGGAAGTGTCGCCGCAGACACTGTTGGCGCTGCGTGACCGGATCGGTGCACAGCTTCATCCCGGCGATGTGGTCGTGCTTTCCGGTAGTCTGCCCGCCGAAGCGGACAGCGGCCTTTATCGGGATTGGATCGGCTATTTCCGGGAGCGGGGGGCAGTGGTGCTCCTGGATGCGGATGGAGAACCCCTTCGCCAGGGCATTGCGGCAAAGCCCTGGATGGTCAAGCCCAACGATGCGGAACTTTCCCGGCTGATGGGCAAGCCCTTGCAGACCCAGGAAGAGCTGTTGGCGGCAGGGGAGACTCTGCGGCAAGCTGGCATTGACGAGGTGGTCATTTCTCTGGGCGGAGAAGGGGCGCTGTTTTTGTCCGGGGAAGGGCGTTTCCTGGCGAAAGCCCTGAAAGTCCCGGTGCAAAGCACCGTGGGTGCCGGAGATTCCATGGTGGCAGCCATGGCCTATGGATATGTCAGGCAATTGCCCCGAAAAGAGGTCATCCAATTGGCGGTGGCCATGGGCGCGGCCAGTTGTATGTATGATGGCACTCAGGCACCTGACCGTGCCCTGGTGCAGCGTTTGAGCCAACAAGTAGAAATCATGGAGGTATAAAGCATGAAAGCAAAAGCAGTCAGACTTCATGGTGCAGGAGATCTTCGTCTGGACGAATTTGAACTGCCCCCCATTACCGATGACGAGATCCTGGTAAAGGTGATCTCCGACTCCGTGTGTATGTCCACCTATAAGTGTGCCATTCTGGGCACAGCGCACAAGCGTGTCCATGAGGATGTGGCAGAGCATCCTGCCATCATGGGCCATGAATTTGCCGGTGAGATCGTCCAAGTGGGTAAAAATCACCAGGACAAGTTCAAGCCCGGCATGAAATTCGCCCAGCAGCCCGCTCTGAACTACAAAGGCACCATGTGGAGCCCCGGATACTCTTACGAATTTTTCGGCGGCGATGCTACATATTGCATCCTGCCCGCAGAAGTTATGGAACTGGGTTGCCTGATGGAATATACAGGCAAAGCTTTCTATGAATCCTCGCTGGCAGAGCCCATGAGCTGCTGCATCGGTGCGTTCCACGCTTGCTACCACACCAAGCGGGGCGTGTATCAGCATGAAATGGGCATTGTCGAGGGAGGCAAGCTGGCGCTGCTGGCAGGTGTCGGCCCCATGGGCCTGGGTTCGATCGCCTATGCCCTGTGCTGTGACCGCCGCCCCGGTACCATCATTGTAACGGATATCAACGAGACCCGGCTGCAGCGGGCCCGCTCCCTGTTTGCCAAGCAGGCCGAGGAAGCCGGCATCCGTCTGGAGTTTATCAACACCAGCGGCATGGAAGACCCCGCTACCTATCTGCGGGAACTGGTGGGCGGTACTGGATATGACGATGTGTTCGCCTTTGCGCCGGTGGCTTCCGTTGTGGAGCTGGCCAGCGACATTCTGGGCCAGGATGGCTGTCTGAACTTCTTTGCTGGCCCTACGGATACCAAGTTTGCCGCAAAGCTGAACTATTACGATGTTCACTACGGCTCTACCCATGTTCTGGGAACCACCGGCGGCAACACCGAGGATATGATCGAATCTCTGAATCTTAGTGCGCAGGGCCTTTTGAACCCCGCCGTTATGGTGACGCACATCGGCGGCCTGGATTGTGCGGCAGAAGTCACTTTGAATCAGCCCAAGATTCCCGGCGGCAAGAAGCTCATCTATACCCACATTGAGATGCCCCTGACCGCCATTGAAGATTTCAGAAGCAAATCCGTGGAAGATCCCAGATTTGCCCGGCTGGCAGATATCTGCGAAGCCAACAATAACCTCTGGTGCCCCGAGGCCGAGGAATATCTTCTGGCCAACTGGTAACCGTTGCCTTTCATTTAAAGGTTTAG
>CAZVAB010000053.1:0-8910 GCA_964625045.1 uncultured Oscillospiraceae bacterium
GGTGAAAGAAGCCCTGTTCAGCATCATCAATTTTGACATTCCCAATGCCCGGGTGCTGGATCTGTTCGGCGGCACTGGGCAGTTGGGCATTGAAGCCCTGAGCCGGGGCGCCAAATCGGCGGTATTTGTGGATGCGGGAGAACCCGCCTGCCGCCTGATCCGGGAAAATCTGCGGCGCACCAAGCTGGAACAGCAGGCTCAGGTCATCCGGGCAGACTATCTGGATTTTCTGAAACGCACCCGGGAGAAATTTGACATTATCTTTTTAGACCCCCCATACGCAGAAGTTTTTCTGGAAAATGCGCTAAAAAAGATAACGGAAATTGACATTTTGCAATCTGGTGGTATAATAGTTGCGGAACGCCCTGCTGGGAAGGAGCTACCCTGGGATTTTCAGGGCTACACCCGTTCCAAAGACTATAAATACGGCACTATTTTGCTGACACTTTACCGCAAGGATGAAGAATAACCTATGAAAATTGCCATTTATCCCGGCAGCTTTGACCCAATCACCTGCGGCCATCTGAACATCATCCGCCGGGCATCCCATATTTTCGACCGGCTGATCGTGTGTGTTATGGTCAACGCCGGAAAGAACCCCATGTTCACTTTGGACGAGCGAGTGGAGCTGATCCGAAAGGTCACTGCCGATCTTCCCAATGTGGAAGTGGACAGCTCCAGCGAACTGCTGGCGGACTATGCCAAGCGCCGGGGCAGTTGCGTCATCGTCAAAGGCCTGCGGGCCGGGTCGGACTTTGAAAATGAGTTCACCATGGCCATGGTCAACCGGAAGATCAACCCGGAGCTGGACACCATGTTCCTTACCGCGGAGCATGATTATATGTACATGAGCTCCAGCATGGTCAAGGAACTGGGCGGTTACAGCGTGGATCTGCAGGGCTTCCTGCCGGAGCAGATCATCCCGGAATTTCAAAATCGTATCTCTACTATCCATCAAGGAGGAAATAAATAATGAACGAGCAACACATTGAGGATATTATCAGCGCCCTGTACGACATGATCCAGGACGCCCGGGCACTGCCCCTGGGTGCGGACAAGTGCATCCTGGAGCGTGACAAGGTTCTGGATATGCTGGATGAGATCATCGCACAGCTGCCTGCGGAACTGAAGCAGTCCCGCACCATCGTGGAGTCCCGGAACGAACTGATCGGCCAGGCCCGCCGTGAGGCTGAAAGCATCGTTCGCCAGGCACAGCAGAAGGCCAAGGAACTGATCGCGGAGGAGGCCATCTATCAGGAGGCCCGCCGTCAGTGCCAGGAAATGGTCGCCAAGACCCAGGACCGCATCGCCCAGCTGCGTAAGGCAAGCAACGACTACATGGACGACGCCCTGCGCCGCACCGAGGAAGCCATCAACCAGTCCCTGAACGAGGTTCGGGATACCCGCGTGAAGTTCCGTGCCCTCACCGAGGCCCAGGAAACTCAGGCTGAACCAGAAGAAAAGGCTGAATAAACAAAGAAAGACAGCTCAAAATTCATATTGGGGCTGTCTTTTTTAGGAATCATGGAGGTAATGAAAATGACTTACACCGATCGTTATCAATTCTGGTGCAATGCCGGCCTGCCCGCCAGTGTGCAGCAGGAGCTGCAGTCCATCGCCGGCAACGAAGAGGAACTGAAGAGCCGCTTCGGCAGCGACCTGCAGTTCGGCACTGCCGGTATGCGGGGCATCATGGGCATGGGCAGCAACCGCCTGAACATCTACACCGTCCGCCGTGCCGCTCAAGGCATGGCTGCCTGGCTGTCCGGCACCGATCTGCCTAAGAAGGCCGCCATTGGCTATGACTCCCGGCACAATTCTCAGCTGTTTGCGGAAGTTTGTGCCGTGGCTCTGGCAGAAGCGGGCATCCATACCTACCTTTACGACCGTCTGGCCCCCACCCCCATGCTGTCCTATGCGGTGCGGGAGCTGGGCTGCGGCTGCGGCATCGTCATTTCCGCCAGCCACAACGCCGGCGCTTACAACGGCATCAAGTGCTACGGCCCCGACGGCTGCCAGATGACCGATGCGCCCGCCGCCATCGTTACCGCCAAAATCGCCACGATCCCTTACTTCCAGCCGGAGGAAAAGTCCTTTGCCGCATTCCTGGAAGAAGGAAAGATCAGCTACATCAGCCAGGAGATCTGGGAAAAGTATTACGAGACCGTGCTGCATGAAGCAGTTGACCCCGACATGATCCGCTCCGCCGGGCTGAACATTGTCTACACCCCCCTGTGTGGCACCGGCAATGAGCCTGTCCGGGAAATTCTGGGCCGTCTGGGTGTGAATATCACCGTTGTGGGCTGCCAGGAAAAGCCTGACGGCGATTTCAAGACCTGCGAGTATCCCAACCCCGAAACGGATGCCGCCCTGAATGAGAGCTACAAGGTGGCCCGCACCGCCCCCTGCGACGTGATTCTGGGCACCGACCCGGATGCGGACCGTGTTGCCATTGCCGTGCCCGATGGGGACGGCTTCCGCAAGCTCTCCGGCAACGAGCTGGGCTGTATGCTGATGGATTACATCCTCAAGGCCCGCACCAACCGTGGCGACCTGCCGGCGGGTGCGGAAGTGGTTCGCTCCATTGTTTCTTCTCCGCTGGCTGACCGGGTAGCTGCGCACTACGGCGTTGCCATGAAGACGGTGCTCACCGGCTTTAAATACATTGGCGGCGAGATTTTGGAGCTGGAAGAAAAGGGCCAGCAGAACAAGTTCGTCTTCGGCTTTGAAGAAAGCTGTGGCTATCTGAAGGGCACCTACTGCCGGGACAAGGACGCTGTGGTTGCCTCCATGCTGGTGTGCGAAATGGCAGCGTCCCTGAAGAAGCAGGGCAAGACCATTCTCACGGAACTGGACGAGCTGTACAACACTTACGGCTACTACCTTGCATATGTCCAGAGCATCGAGCTCACCGGCGCAGATGCCATGGAGAAGGCTGCTGCTATGATGGCTGACCTGCGCAGCAATGTACCTGCTACCATCGGCGGCGCTGCTGTCACCGCAGTGAATGACTACAAGATCAGTCTGTCCAAGGAGCTGTCCACCGGCAAGGAGACCGCCATTAATTTGCCCCAGTCCAATGTGCTGGAGCTGATCCTGGGTCAGCAGGGAAGCGTCATCGCCCGTCCCTCCGGCACGGAGCCAAAGGTGAAGTTCTACTACACCGCCGTTGGCGAAACGAAGGACACCGCCAAAGCACTCCTGGATGCCATGATCGCCCAGATGTCCAAGTAAATACGATTCCCCGCCGGGACAGACTTTCTGGTCTGTCCCGGTTCTTTTTTGCCCTCATCCCCAATAACCTTGAACCAAAGGAGGGAAGATCATGAAAACAACAAAAAAGGTAACAAGCACCACATCATCCATCCCGGCAGGATTAGGTATGGGGCTTTTGGTGAGCATGGGTGTAACATTCCTGGGGGCGGTGCTGATTGCCTGGCTTCTGGGTGCGGAGCGGGTAGGGGAAGAGAGCATGGGATATGCCGCAATGGCAGTTCTCGCTGTTGCAGCGCTTCTGGGGGCCTTCACAGCCGTTGGACGCACCAAACGGCTTCGTCTGCAAATCAGTATGCTCGTCGGCGCAAGCTACTTTCTGTCCCTGCTGGCCATCACGGCGCTGTTCTTCGGCGGAAGATACCAGGCAATCGGGACCACTCTGGTGGTCATTGGGATCAGCAGCACGGTGGTGGCTTTTCTACCCGGGAAAGGAGAGGGACACCGGAAATGGAAAGGGAAGCACTATCGTTAAGTTGTACAAAAAACGCAGGCAGGTAAATATTATTTACCACTGTCTTAGATTTTGCAAGTTCTCGTTCATTTTCAACATTTAGTGGTCAGTCCATTCTTTTTACCCCAGATATGCTCAAATCATTGAAAATGATAAACATTTTACTGTCTCTGTTTCACCAGGCAACATAACAATGTTGACATAAGAAATCGGCATAATTTACAAAAATCGTAAATTTAACCAAAAGCACTTGCATTTTGGGCCAGTTTGGAGTATAGTATTCATGCAATTGTAATTAATCAGGGTTATTATGTCCTTTTTTCATGAACACATTGTTTCTTGCTCCAATCCGGTCAATCAATGGAACATGGAGGAAGAAAGGATATGTTACGTTATGTCCGCAGTCGTTTTTCTTGCGGCAATGGTGGGTTTATCCTTCCGCCGTTTGCTTTCTTTGCCATCATGGGCAGCCTGACTGGGATCGTCCTCGCAACTGTCTCTTCGACCTATACACTTTCTTCTTTGATGCGCATTGCCGCTTGCAGCGATGTGTCGATCTTCGGCTTGATGGTGGTTACGTTCGCACCTTTTCTAATTTGTTTGTTTGCAATTTCGGTTTCCAAACCGTGGCTTTTCTATCCCGTCTGCTTTCTCAGGTTACTTCTTTTTAGCTTTTGCGCAGTTGGGATCAACAGTGCCTTCGGCTCTGCCGGGTGGCTGATGTGCGGTCTGCTTCAATTTACAGATCTATGCACGTTGCCGCTGTTTCTGTGGTTTTCTTACCGGGCCGTTAAAAGCTCCTGCGCCACAGTTTTTAAGGATGCCGCTGTTTACATCACTGCGGCTGCGGTCATCGGAATTGCAGATCATTGCCTGGTATCACCTTTTTTGGTGACACTGATGCAAACATACGAAACGTTAGGAAGGTTCCCGATTTCATGCTGGATTTGATTGGCGCTTATGAGAATTACCTGTCAAAGGTAAAGCAGGCTTCCGCAAATACCATTTCCTCTTATATGCGTGACATTCGCCAGTTCTCCGACTGGCTCCATGGCACTGAGGAGACTGAAATTGTGGATGCGACACAAGTGAATATCAGCCAGTATCTGGCGCATCTGGAATCGGAAGGCCGCTCCAGCGCTACGGTGTCCCGTAGCTTGGCAAGTCTGAAGAACTTCTTCGCCTATTTGCTGTCTTCCGGTTTTTTGGAGCAGTCCCCGGTGTCGGATATCCGTGTGGACCGGGGCGCAAAGAAGCTGCCCCAGATCCTCACCGGCCGTGAGATTGAGCTGCTCCTCAGCCAGCCGGTCTGCGTGGATGCCAAGGGCTTCCGGGACAAGGCTATGCTGGAAGTAATGTACGCCACCGGTATGCGTGTTTCCGAGCTGATTGACCTGGATATTGAGGATGTGAACCTGGAAATGGGGACTGTCAAGTGCTCCGCATCCAAGAAGGTGCGCACCATCCCTCTGTATCCTGCTGCGCTCCGGGCACTGACGGTATACATCACCGATATTCGTACCGGAATGCTCCAGGATGCCAGCGAAAAAGCGCTGTTCGTCAATGTCAGCGGCGTACGCATGAGCCGTCAGGGCTTCTGGAAGATCCTGAAGCATTATCAGCAGACCGCCCACATTGAAAAGGACATCACCCCCCATACACTACGGCACAGCTTCGCCGTCCATCTGCTGGAAAACGGTGCGGATCTTGGCTCCTTGCAGGAGCTGATGGGCCACAGCGATATTTCTTCCACCCAGCTGTACACCCACATGATCAACCAGAAGCTGAAATCTGTTTACGAAAAATGCCACCCCAAAGCTTAAAAGGTCTGCCGAACATTTTTTCAGCAGACCTTTTTCATATAGAAAGTGTGGTTTTATAACGATTTTAGAAGAATTATTTGGGCTTCAGGACAAAACGTATGCCGAGTTTCAAGCCAAGCTCCTGCCCACTATCCCCAAAGAACAGGTGATCGGTGTCCGTGTCCCCGCCCTGCGAAAGCTGGCAAAACAGCTGCCAGACAGGGCAGGGGAGTTCCTTACGGAGCTTCCCCACCAGTATTATGACGAAAATCTACTCCATGGCATCCTCATTTCCCAAATCAGGGACTTTGATACCTGCATCCGCGCCCTGGAAGTATTTCTTCCGTATGTGGATAACTGGGCCGTCTGCGATACCATGTCCCCCAAGGTGCTGGGGGACAACAGGGAAGTAGTGCTGCCGATCCTTCGCTGGTGGATCGCATCGGATCATATCTACACCTGCCGGTTCGGTCTGCTTTGCCTGATGCGTTATTATCTGGACGACGGTTTCCGCCCGGAATATTTGGAGCTTGCCGCAGCTGTCCGCTCCGATGAATACTATGTCAGGATGATGGTCTCCTGGTTTTTCGCAACGGCGCTGGCAAAGCAGTGGGATGCTTCTATTGTGTATTTGCAGCAGCGCCGGCTCTCGCCTTGGGTTCATAGCAAAACCATTCAGAAGGCCCGGGAGAGCTACCGCATCACCCCGGAGCAGAAAGCATATCTTGCTACCTTACGGTAATCAAAAAGGAGCTGTGTATCCTCAAACGGTACACAGCTCCTTTGTAATTTTACAGGGCAATGGTCTTTAAGTATGTGATCCATGCAGCCAAAGCATCCAGCCGAAAATCAAGCAGAGCGTTTTGGTAGTATGTATACGCCTGCGGATGTGTTCTTTCCATCCATTTCAGTGATTTCTTCGGCCCCAGATATGGGTGTCTCCGTATTCCGCAGAATATCTCCAAACTGTCAGTCAGCACCCAGTGCCACCGAAAAGCGCCCTCTGCATCACAGCGTTTGACACGCTCCAACATCTTCTCGCACCACGCAATGTCCGACCGGATCTGTTCGTCCGTCTTTTTGGGGATCTCCTGCACATAGCGCACCGCGCTGCTTCGGAGCTTTTCTCCGATACCGTCCGTATCCATCAGGACACGTCCATCAAAGATTTGGACGAACGTGTCAGGGTCACAGTCCTCGTCAAACCAGGTCTGCGGGTATACAAATACATCCAGAATTACGCCATCCACAACGGATGTATCATGCACGATTTTCGTCTGTTCGGAAATGACCAGGGCATCAAAATCGCTGTTTTGATCGTTGGTGCCCTCTGCGTAGGAGCCGTAGAGAATGATTGAAAGGGGAGCGTACCGCTCCTTGATGTAGTGAATGATCTGTTCCATTTTACAGGCCAGTCATAGCTGCCAGTACATCCACTTCCATTTGCTGGATGCCCTTGCGCATCGCCAGACCCTCATCGATGTCCACATCGGTGAAGTGGCCGTCACTGGTGCAGACGATGCGGTTGTTTTTACCTGCCAGCAGCAGCTCCACTGCGGAGTAGCCCATCTTGGTGGCGTTGACCCGGTCACGGCCGGTGGGGGTACCACCACGCTGGATGTGACCCAGAACCGTCACACGTGGATCCAGATCGATAGTCTCCTTGATCTTCGCCGCAATATCCGATGCGGAGCCGGCACCCTCTGCTACCACGATCATGTAATGGGTAAAGCCATTGAACCGAGCCTGACGGATCTTTTCAATCACATCCCGCTCAAAGTCAATGGGCTCTTCCGGCACCAACACTGCCGTAGCGCCAACAGCAAGGCCCACATACATGGCAAGATAGCCAGCATTACGGCCCATGACCTCCACGACGGAGCAGCGCTCATGGGACTGCATGGTGTCCCGCAGTTTATCGATGCACTCAATGGCGGTATTGGCAGCAGTGTCAAAGCCGATGCAGTAATTGGTGCAGCTGATGTCATTGTCAATGGTGGCAGGAATTCCGATGACGTTGATACCGTACTTGCTCAGTGCCAGTGCGCCCCGGAAGGTGCCGTCACCGCCGATGGCGATGATACTGTCCAGGCCCAGGAATTTGCAGGTAGAAACTGCCTTGCGCTGGCCCTCTTCCGTCATAAAGTCCTTACTCCGGGCGGTGTACAGGATGGTGCCGCCCCGGTTGATGGTGTGGGAGACACTTTTTTCATCCAGCTTTACAATATCGCCCGTGATCAGGCCGTTCCAACCTCTGCGGATACCGTAGCACTCGATCCCATGATACATGGCAGTACGCACCACCGCACGGACACAGGGGTTCATGCCCGGCGCATCGCCGCCGCTGGTCAGGACACCAATTCGTTTCACGCTCATATTTATATCCTCCTATCGGAAACATATTTCAAGCTCTATGACCATTTTAACGTTATTTGGCCCAAATGTAAAGGCCATTTTGCTTAGAAAAGCAATAATATTTCCAAACCAGGCAGGGAAGGGGTGTTCCCACTTGAAATATGGTCAAAAATGCGATAAAATGACAAAAAAGCAGAGAGGAATGGTAAGAATATGGTAACGATTCTATCTTTCAGCGGAAGGGCCAATGGCAATTGCAGCCAGATCGCGCGTGTAATAAAGGATACGGTTTCGTTTGCAAACATTTGTTCGTTTGCAGATTTTCAAATTCAACCATGCGGCAGATGCGAACACGAGTGTTTTCAAACGAGAGAAAATTGTCCGTATTTTTCCGATATGGAGTACCGGCTCCTGGATGCGATTTGCAACAGCGATATGGTGTACTTTGTGTTACCAAATTACTGCAATTATCCCTGCGCCAATTTCTTTGTATTTAATGAACGCAGCCAGTGTTATTTTCAAGGCCGTGAGGATCTGCTGGAGCGGTATTTGAATGTGCCGAAGAAATTCATCGTAGTCAGCAATTCCCGCAGTGCTAACTTCTCGGAAGCCTTTACCCAGCACACAAGCCAAGAACCGGAGATTTTGTTTATCAGCGCAAAAGCATTCGGTAAGCGAAGCATAGATGGAGATCTGATGGACAGCGCCGCTGCAAGAGAAACATTGGAAGCATTCCTGCATGATAAACGCTGAAAATAATCCCATTGAACCAACGGCCTGCTTACGAATAACGGAATATGGTAGAATCCTGTGCCGGACGCATAACCCGGCTACGGATCATTTTGCCACGTATTGACAAAGAAATCGTGTTTATTATCTATATTTAACCCTGGTGCCCACTCCGAACGCAACAAAATTTTTATTTTGTTGCGTTCGTTTCATGTTGCTATAGTGGCTCTACAGAGGCCCTCACCTGTTCGGTGGGGGCTTTTTATTTCAAGTGAAAGGATTGACTTTGTTTTATGC
>CAZVAB010000054.1:0-8888 GCA_964625045.1 uncultured Oscillospiraceae bacterium
ATGCCGAATCCCCTGTTTTCTGCTTCTGAAAACAGGGGTTCTTTGACAAACTGACGATCCGGGCTGCTGACGCAGCCCGGATCTTATTTTTTATTTCAGTTCTTTCAGCTTGCGCATCCATTGGGGATTTTCTCTGCCGAACAGATCATGCAGTTCCGTGTAAATGCCAAAAAGCTCGTTGTACACCCGGTGGTGTTCCGGTATGGGCTTCCAGCATTTTTTCGCCGGGCGCACCAAATGGGCCACCGCATCTTCGATGCTGTCGTAACCGCCCTTGCCGCTCCCCATCGCCACCATGGCGTGCATGGCTGCGCCATAGGCCGCCGCCTGGGTGCGCTGGGACACATAGATCTCCCGGCCCAGCACATCCGCAAAGACCTGCATCACCAGTTCGCTCTTCCGAGACAGGCCGCCGCAGGCATAGACCTTCTCCACGGGCACGCCGTTCTTTTCAAAGTTCTCGATGATGGTCCTGGCGCCGTAGGCCGTGGCCTCCACCAGCGCCCGGTAGATTTCCTCCGGGCGGGTCTTTAGGGTCATGCCCATGATGAGGCCCGAAAGCTGGGACGAGCCCAACACACACCGGTTGCCGTTCCACCAGTCCAGGGCCACCAGCCCGCTTTCACCCACCCGCAGATCCAGCGCCTTGCGGGTCAGGCAGGCAAAGACGGACTCCCCCGCTTCTTCCGCTTCCTTTTGGAGCTTGCTGTCCACCAGATTGGTGACGAACCACTCATAAATATCACCCACGGCGGACTGGCCCGCTTCGTAGCCATAATAGCCGGGGTAAGTACCGCCGCTGACCACGCCGCAGATACCGGGAACCAGCACCTCTTCCTTGCTCACCATGATGTGACACAGGGAAGTGCCCATGCTCATAAGCAGTGCTCCGCTTTCCTTCAATCCCGCCGCAGGCAGAGCCGCATGGGAATCGATCACGGGGCTTGCCACCGGAATGCCCGGTGTCAGGCCGGTCTTCCGGGCCATTTCTTCCGTTAAATACCCAAAGGCATGGCACATGGGATGCACCTGTGCCGGGAATTTCTCTTTCAGGGCATTGCCGAAGCCCGGCGCCAGTGCTTCCAAAAAGTCCGTATCCGGGAAGCCGTCCTTCTCCGACCAGAAGCAGTGGAAGCCCGCAGCACCATAGCTGGTGGCCACTTCCCCGGTCATCAAATAGTTCATCCAGTCGCTGGCGTTGATAAAGCAGCGCATCTTCTGATAGATCTGCGGTGCTTTCTCATAGACTTCCAGCAGCTTCGCCAGATACCATTCGCTGGACGACTGGTTACCATAACGCTTTAAGAAACCCTCGCCCCGCTGCTCTGCCACTTCCCGGATCCTGTCCGCCTGGGCCTGGGCACCATGGTGCTTCCATAGCTTGACCCAGCTGTGCGGATTCTCCCGGTAGGCGGGATCTTCGCACAGGGGCTGCATCTTTTCGTCCACCGGCAGCACCGTGCAGGAGGTAAAGTCCACGCCGATGGCCCGGACCGCCCCCGGCTCCACCCCGGCCCTTTTCCAGGTATCCCGGAGCAGTAATTCCAGTGCCGTCCGGTAATCCGCCGGATTTTGCAGCGCCGCCTCCTGGCCCACCGGGATATCCGTTCCCGGGAGCACCCGGTCGATGACCCCATCCAGGTACTGGTACAGAATGCCCTCCAGCTCTTCGCCGGTGTTGATATCCACCAGCACCGACCGGGCAGACTGGGTGCCAAAATCGATACCCAGGGCATAGATCGCCTGTTCATTCTTCATATTCACAGCTTATCCTTCCTGTTCCAGGGCCATCACAGCCGCAATACGGCGCACATGGCGCTCTTCCCCGGAGAAGGGGGTATCCAGCCAGGTATCCACGATCTCCAGCGCCAGCTTTTCTCCCACCACACCAGCGCCCAGAGCCATCACATTGGTGTCATTGTGTTCTCTGGTCAGCCGGGCAGACATCACATCGGACAGCAGCGCGCAGCGCACGCCCTTGACCTTATTGGCGGCAATGGACATTCCCACGCCGGTGGTGCAAAGGACAATGCCCTTTTCACATTCGCCGGAGGCCACCGCCTTGCCGCAGGCTGCCGCCAGGGCCGGGTAATCGCAGCTTTCCTCCGAATAAGTGCCGAAGTCCTTGTAGGCAAGGCCCCGTTTTTCCAGATGCTTCTTCAGTGTCTCCTTAAAGGTGTATGCGCCGTGGTCGCAAGCAATGGCAATCATGTTTTTTCCTCCATATCATAATGACAAATAAGGGGCTACGGAAATAGCCCCTTATTTTGATTTTTTACTTGCCGCAGAAGTCCTTGGCAACTTCCACGATATGCTCCGCACTGAGGCCGAATTCCTTCAGCAGGGGCACAGCCGGGCCGGAATGGCCGAACTCGTCGTTGACACCGATGCGGCGCACAGGGGTGGGCAGCTTTTCGGACAGGCAGCTGCAAACCGCCTCGCCCAGTCCGCCAATGACACTGTGCTCCTCGCAGGTGATGATCTTGCCGCACTTCTTTGCGGCTTCCAGCACCAGCTCCTCATCCAGGGGCTTGATGGTACACATATTAATGACCATGGCGTTGATGCCAGCTTCCGCCAGTGCCTTGCCCGCTTCCACAGCCTCATTGACCATCAGGCCCGTAGCGATGATGGCCACATCCGTGCCCTCCCGGAGCACTTCGCCCTTGCCAATCTGGAACTGAAAAGTCTGCTCATCATGGAACACCGGCACTGCCAGACGGCCAAAGCGCAGATACACCGGGCCATCATGCTCGTAAGCCGCAAAAACGGCGGCTCTTGCCTCCACATCGTCGGAGGGGTTCAGCACCACCATACCAGGAATGGAGCGCATCAGGGCGATATCCTCGCAGCACTGATGGCTTGCGCCGTCCTCGCCCACAGAAATACCGCCGTGGGTGCCGCCGATCTTCACATTCAGATGGGGATAGCCGATGGAGTTGCGCACCTGTTCATAGGCACGGCCCGCGGCGAACATGGCAAAGCTGGAGGCAAAGGGAACCAGCCCTGCCGCCGCAGCGCCTGCCGCCACTGCCATCATGTTGCCCTCGGCAATGCCGCAGTTGAAGTGGCGCTCCGGGAACGCCTTCTTAAAAATACCGGTCTTGGTAGCGCCAGCCAGATCCGCGTCGAAAACGATCACATCCTCATGGAGCTTGCCCAACTCCACCAGGGCGTTGCCGTAGGATTCACGGGTCGCAATTTTCTTTACATCTGCCATGTTACATTGCCTCCAATTCCGCAATATGGGCCTTCAATTCCTGCACCGCCTGCTCATATTCGGCATCGTTGGGTGCCTTTCCGTGCCAGCCGGCCTGGTCTTCCATGTAGCTGACACCCTTGCCCTTGAGGGTCTTCATCACGATGGCAAAGGGCTTGCCGGAATTCTCATGGAAACGCTGGAACGCCAGCTCGATCTCATCAAAATCGTTGCCATCGATGGACACGGTCTCAAAGCCAAAGGCTTCCAGCTTGTCCACAATGGGGTACGGGCTCATCACATCAGCGACCCGGCCATCGATCTGCAGGCCGTTGTTATCAATGATAACGCACAGATTATCCAGATGATAGTGGGAGGCGAACATCATGGCTTCCCAAACCTGTCCTTCCTGGATCTCGCCGTCACCCAGAAGGGTGTAGACCCGGTTGGTCTTGCCCTGGTGCTTGGCAGCCAGTGCCATGCCGCAGGCTGCGGAAATGCCCTGGCCCAGAGAGCCGGTGGACATATCCACACCGGGAACGGTATTCATATTGGGGTGGCCCTGGAGCCGGGAGCCGATCTGCCGCAGGGTGGTCAGTTCCTCCACCAGGAAGAAACCACGGTGTGCCAAAGTTGCGTACAGGCCGGGAGCCGTGTGACCCTTGGACAGAACGAACCGATCACGCTCTTCCATCTTGGGGTTCTTAGGGTCGATGTTCATCTCCTTGAAATACAGGTAGGTGAACAGTTCCGCGGCAGACAGGCTGCCGCCGGGGTGACCGGCCTTGGCGCTGTGAACACCGTCGATAATGCCCAGGCGGACATTCCAGGCAGTGAGCAGCAGTTCCTTCTTTTCAGCAGTATTCATATTAAAACCTCACATTTCAGGTAATTTTGCGATCACGGCATCGGAGATGCTGTCAAGCAGGTCCAGATCCCACAGCATCTGCAAGATGGTGTAGCGGGCACGGACTTCCTTGCAGTACATAAAGGTGTCCTTCAGCAGCTGCTTGTCCACCCGAATCTGGCTGGGCAGGCAGGGAGAGGACAGGCCCTGCAGGATCTGCATGATGCTCTTGGAAGAAGGCAGGGCCTTCAGCAGTGCCTCAATGGCCTGCCAGTTCTGCTCCATGGCATCGATCCGGGCCAGCCGTCCGGCACATTCGTTTTTCCTGGCCTTGTGTTCCATTTCAATGACACCGGGAGCGGCGGAGCCGTATGCCTTGTGCATGGTCTCTTCCCAGGCCGTCTGGTCATAAGCCTTGGCGGCAGCTCTTGCCCTGTCAAAATCCACCGGGGTGTTCGGCAATTCTTCCACCGCCTTCAGCACCAGCACCGTGCCCACGCTGACCTGGGTGCCGTGGGGCACCGGGCGTTCGCCCCGCTGGGCGAAAATGGTCTCCCAATAGTGGGACATGTGGTGCTCACAGCCGGAAGCGGGGCGGGAATTACCGTACAGACTCATGGCAACGCCTGCCAGAACCAGGCCCTCCATGATGTTGCCCAAAACCTGAGGATCCCGGTCCTTGGCCGCATCGGCACTTTCCAGCACGTGGTTGACATTGTCCTCCACCAGATGGATGATATTCTCACAGCTATGCTCCCCGGTGATGATGTGAGCCAGCCGCCAGTCACACAGGCAGGTGGCCTTGCCCACCAGATCGCCCAAACCGGCAGCGATCATGGAATAGGGCGCACCCTTGAGGATCTCGGTGTCACCGATGATGCAAGTGGGGGTCTGGGCCTCGAACGTGGTCTTCAAATTATTCACATGGATAGCCGCCACGCTGGAAGCGAAACCATCCATGGGTGCGGCAGTGGCCACAGTGAAGAAGGGACGGCCCATCTTAAAGCTGAAATAGCGGGTCATATCGTTGATGGTGCCGGTGCCCACCGCAATGACCAGATCACAGTCAGCAGGCATATTGATGACCAGCTCGCCCAAAGTCGCTTCATCAAAGCCCATGTGGGTCAGCTGAATGATCTGCGCCTTGATCCCGGCCTGTGCCAGGATCTCCATGCACTTTTCACCGGCGATCTTGTAAGTGATAGCATCGCTGATAAGGTATGCGCTTTTAAATCCCAGTTCTTTCATGAACTTGGGCAGATCCAGCAGGGCATCCTTGCCCACGCTGACAAATTTCAACGGTGCGGAATGGGTATGTCCGCAGTCGCATTCAAACGTGCGGTTCAGATAATCATTCAAGCCATGGGGCTGGGCATACATCTTCATTTTTTCTTTTCCTCCAAATATCTTATTTTCACTCTTGCGATGTCTTTCGCAATGCCTTTGGAGCACAAAAAAACAGATATCGACTTATATCCAAGATTATACCCCATCGCAAGGGAAAAGGCAAGGCAGAGTTGGCTCATTTTTCAATTCTTCCCGCATTTAGAAAATCAAAATCGAGAATTTCACGCAATTGTACAGGTCAATACAGATGATCACCACCAGCAGCAGTTTCAGCAGCTTCTCAACGCCCTTTGTTTTCAGCCGCTTGGAGTAAAATGCGCCGATCTGGGCACCGGCAACGCCGCCGGCTATCATGGAAAGCAGGATGGGCAGGCTGAAATCCGGCACTGTTCCATTGACCAGAGAAGTGGCAATACTTGCGGTCTGGGAGCACATAATGATAAACAGTGAATTTTTCGCCGCCTCCTTGGCATCCATGGAGAAGAAGAAAAACAGCACCGCCACATTGCTCGTTCCGCCGCCGATCCCCAGGAAGGTGGAGATCACCCCCAGACAGCCGCCGATGACCAGCGCCGCCGGGATACTCTGGACATTCATAGCCCGGATCTTGTCCTTTTTGCATACATACAGCAGCACCAGGGCTGTGATCACCGTCAGCACCAGAGCCTGCACCGCCCCCAGGACATTTTCATCCCCAAAGGACTGGCGCACCAGCTCGAACAGCCACTTTCCCACAAATCCGCCCAGCACCGCACCGATAGCCAGAGGGATCGTCATGCGCAGCCGCAGCTTCGCTTCGCTTTTTCTGCCCCGGATCAGAGAGACCACTGACATACTCAGCACCGTGCATCCGGCGCAGAAGCTGTTCACGCTCACCGGAAGCAGTCCAAACAGATCCACCATCGGCTTGATGATCACACCGCCGCCAGCCCCCACAATGGAGCCCACCGCCGATGCGCCCAAACACAACGCCAATAAAATCACATAAATCATTTCTGCAATCTCCTTATCCGGCGTTTCTTGCCGCATAATCCCGCAAAAAGTTCTCCCGGAAGGCCGCATCTACCTTTAACCCCATCATCCCCATTGCTTCCACTGCGCCGCCATAAACCGGAGGTGCCTGAGCCAGGCGCAGCTCCGCCCGTTTTGGGGCCTGTACCCGGATAGCTGCCATGTATTCCGGGAATGAGGCGACAATCCCGCCGCCAGCAATCACCTGATACGCATCTTCAAAATGTCGGTCCGCCCACTGTATCAGCTCCGCAATGTGCTTTGCGTTATCCCACATAATTTTCTGCGCCACCTCATCGCCCCGCTTTGCGGCCTCAAAAACCGTATACGCCAGAGAAGCGATGCGCCGCCGGCCGCCGGCATAGATCTGGGGAACGCTCCCAACAAAATCGCTTTTCAGTTCTTCCTCAATCAATTCCCGCAGCAGTGTGTCCGGTGCCCGTTCATCCACCGCTAGGCATACAGCGTGGAGTGCGTCCCGTCCCAGAATAAAGCCGCTTCCCAGCGTATCCAGCAGATATCCCCAGCCGCCGCAACGCTCCAGCTTCCGGGTCCCGTTTTTACGGATCCATATAGAGCACCCGGTACCGCAGATCAATCCACAGCCCGGCTCCTCATGGGAAAGCTCACTGGAAATAACGCTTCTTCCATCCTCATCGAAGCGCAGCTTCTCTACGCCGAGTTCCCCGGCCGTCACATCCGCAAACAGCCTGCCCCGGTAGTAATAGATCCCCGCCGTAGCAGCGTATACCGCCATAACCTTTCCCGGTGCTTTTTCCACCGCATCGTGCAGGATGCTACGGATGTGCTGCGTGGCTGTCTCTACGCCAATATCCATAGGATTACCTCCATGGGCAATATTCTGATCCCAGATGTGTCCGCTGGTATCAAAGGTAACGATATTGGTCTTGGTTCCGCCGGAATCCAGTGCGATCAAATAATCCATGCTGTTCTCTCCTGTCTTTATGGAATGAAGTGGTGGCTGTCCAGCTGGCCCTTGCCGTGAACGGCCTCCAAGCTCCCATCCAGTTTCGGATCCACATAGGTTTGGAACCATCCCCGGAGCTTTTCCTTCATCTGCTCCAGAATCTGTGCGCAGTCCGGGTCCTGGATGCGGTTCGTATCCTCTCCGGGGTCGTTGACCAGATCATACAGTTCCTCCGGCCCAGCAGGATACCGGGCCACATACTTCCACCGGTGACTGCGGATCATCCGCACCGGGCCGTATTCATCAAACACCACTACATCCTGACGGAAATCCTCCTGCTGCCCTCTCAGCACGCCCGCAAAGCTCCTGCCCGGCCGGCAGGGATCTTTTTCATAAGCTACCCCTGCCATTTCCAAAATCGTGTCATACAAATCATAGTGGCTGACCAGTGCATCCGATACCCTGCCGCTGGGAATCACCCCGGGAAAGCTGAACAACCCCGGCACCTTCACGGAAGTATCATACATATTCTGGGGATACGTTCCGTTTCCCTTACCAAAGATACCGTGATGGCCCATATTGCTGCCATTATCGGATGTAAATACGACCAATGTATTCTCCCGCAGCCCCTGATCTTCCAGTTCCCGCAGTAGGCGTCCCACCGCAGCATCCATGGCTGTAACCGCTGCGAAGTAGCCTCGCAGGCTCTCTGTGCGGTATTGCTGCCACTGCTCCCGAATGGGTGCGTATTTCGCATGGATAAAGCGCACACCGGGATGGGGCTTCTGATCCCACTCCTGCCGGGTCTGATCCACTCCTGCGCACCAGGGATGCGGTTGCACATTGGGAATGCTGTCAAACGGACAATCCTCGTACAGATCGATATATTCCTTGGGATGGCACTCCGCCGCCCAGGGGGAATGGGGTGCCGTAAAATTCACTGACAGGCAGAACGGCTTTTCCTGATCCCGCCGACGAAGGAAGTCAATGGCATTGTCCGCAATATAATCTGTGACATATACCCCTCGTTTCATGACCATTTTACCATCCTCCAGCGCAACAGGGAAGTAGTAATTATCGCCGCCCATGGCCTCTGTCTGCCAATATGTAAACCCCGCCTGAGGTGTTGCAGCATCACCCAGATGCCATTTGCCGGAGAGACCGCAAACATAGCCGTTTTCTGCCAATACCTGGGTAAATGTTTTATGATCCTTCAGATACGAAATAGCTTCATCCCCGCAAAGCTGCAGCTTGGGCCAAATGTACTCATAATCCGGGTTTTCCTTATGGATCTGTTCCCGCAATTCGTCGCTCAGCTGTGACTCGGAAACATGACCCTTGGCCAGCCAGTCGTGTATACCATGCTGGGATGGGATCTTGCCGGTCATAATGGAAGCTCTGGCCGGTGAGCAGACAGGTGAAGCGCAGAAAAAATTCTCAAAGCGAATTCCCTCCTGCGCAATCCGATCCAAATTTGGCGTTTTGATCTCCGGATTCCCGGAGCACCCCATCGCCCAGGCACCTTGATCGTCAGTCAGAACAAATAAAATATTAGG